>JAAHIC010001037.1 GCA_010671965.1 Leptolyngbya sp. SIO4C5 | reverse complement strand
TAGAAAGCCCGCAAAACTATCGACTCTCTGCAAACACTTGAAGTCGAAAATTATCTGCGCCAGTCCTGCAACACTGACACCCTGGAAGCAGTGGATAAAGTCGTAGACGAACTAGATTCCCACTCAGCATTTCTCTACACAATTATTCTGGACGATCGACTAGAACTTATTCTGAAATTATCCAGTGAGAATGACCTAATTCATAGCAGAAATCAAATATCTAGAAAGGTTCTAATTGACCGTGTTGATCAATTTAAGGTCATTATACAAAAACAATCTCAAGTTGAGCGTGCGAAAATTCAGGAAGAAGCAGAACAACTATATGATTGGCTGTTAAAGCCTGTAGATCAACGCTTACGCAGTATCAACACCTTAGTTTTCGTGCTTGACAGTGAACTCAGTAGTCTACCCATGCAAGCGTTGAGAAAAAATGAAAAATATTTAATTGAAGATTATGCTGTAGCGGTTACACCTAGCTTACAGCTTCTAGGCCCCAAGCCGCCTAACATAGAACCTCTCAAACCGCTGATTGCAGGAGTATATGAAGCACCGCCAGGTAGCTCAGAGCGAGATCTTCCTTCTGTTAGGAAAGAAATAGAAATTATTCAAAGCTTAGCGTTGGAATCAAAAGCTTTGAAAAATGAAGAATTTACTCTCGAAAATTTAAGAAAAGAGTTGGTTAATCAGCCATTTCCAGTAGTGCATTTAGCGAGTCACGGCGAATTTAGCTCACAGCCAGAAACGACATACATTTTGGCAGGCGATGGCTTACGGATTAATGCTAAAAAACTAGGAGATGCAATCAAAGGACGAGCGCGCGCACGTTCAGAAGCTATCAAATTAGTCTTTTTTAGCGCTTGTAGAACGGCTGAGGGGGATCGTCGAGCCGCCCTCGGCATAGCAGGTGTAACCGTAAAGGCAGGTGCCCGAAGTACTATAGCGGCTCTCTGGTATGCAGAAGACCGACAAAGTGCTCAACTCGCTACTAGCTTTTATCGCTACTGGTACGATGGAACAGCAGGGAACAAAGCGCAGGCTCTACAAAAAGCTCAATTAGACATGATTCAAGAGAATAGCATGCCTGTTTACTGGGCGCATTACACACTCATAGGTGATTGGCTATAAACCCTATATGCTCAAAGAGAGTCAATGACATTGGCATCAACTAATGCCTCCAATCCATTAGACCTTAAGAGCTGTTCCCAATAGCTAGGATACTGATCTCTAATAGCAGCTAGTCCCGTTACGGAGTCATACCAAATACCGTTTTCCGCAAGAATGGCGACCCTTTCTAGCTGGCCTACGCTTTCTAATTGTGCTTGTGTTTCAGGTGAAAGACTTACTTTCTCAATATAACCTTCATGAAAGTCATCAAGAGAGGGTTGAGAAGGCTCTCTTTGGACTGAAAAAGACCAATAGTATTGACCTTCTTCCAGAAAATAATCTGGCTGTATAGCGATAATTCCAGGCAATCCTGATCTGACAGCTACCTTTTCTTTGGCTGATTCATCAGCTCAAAATTCTGTGCAAGTAGTTATTCATCTGCTAGCAACGCCTGGAATTATCGCTATACAGCCAGATTATTT
>JAAHIC010001036.1 GCA_010671965.1 Leptolyngbya sp. SIO4C5 | reverse complement strand
CATGAGCTGACATGAAAAAGTCACGCTCCGTATCTTCTTGAATACGTTCTAGAGGCTGGCCTGTATGCTGAGCCATTAGAACGTATTCAAGAAGATACGGAGCGTGACTTTTTCATGTCAGCTCATGACGCTCAAGCCTACGGTCTGATTGACCAGGTAATTGAGCAGAAAGAACTGTCCTCCAGTTCAAACGTAGCAGCGCTGAAATAAGAGGCAACTATGTCTAAGTACGACTCCCATCTCAAGTGCTCATTTTGCGGTAAGTCTCAGGAACAGGTGCGCAAGCTAATCGCAGGCCCGGGAGTCTATATCTGTGATGAATGCGTCGATCTGTGTAACGAAATTTTAGATGAAGAGCTGTTTGACTCTAGCGCAGCAGTTTCTCAGCCCGTGCAGCGCCGGGAAGCTCCCCCTGAAAGACGGCGCAGTTCGACCAGCCCCATCGCCCTCAACCAAATTCCTAAGCCGCGCGAAATCAAAAAGTATCTTGATGAGCACGTCATTGGTCAGGACGAGGCCAAGAAAGTGCTGTCAGTCGCGGTTTATAACCACTACAAGCGGCTGAGCTACAGCCAAAATCGCAGCGAATCTGAGGAAGTTGTGGAGCTGCAGAAATCCAATATTCTGCTGATTGGTCCTACCGGGTGTGGTAAAACGCTGCTGGCACAGACCCTGGCTCGCATCTTAGAGGTTCCCTTTGCCGTTGCCGATGCTACTACCCTGACTGAGGCTGGCTACGTTGGCGAAGACGTTGAAAACATTCTGCTGCGGCTGCTGCAGGTGGCGGATCTAGATGTCGAGGAAGCCCAGCGCGGCATCATCTACATTGACGAAATTGATAAGATTGCCCGTAAAAGCGAAAATCCCTCAATTACCCGTGATGTCTCCGGTGAAGGGGTACAGCAGGCGCTTTTGAAGATGCTAGAGGGCACTGTTGCCAACGTGCCCCCCCAAGGGGGACGCAAGCATCCCTATCAGGACTGTATTCAAATTGATACCAGTAATATCCTGTTTATCTGCGGGGGGGCTTTTGTCGGCCTAGAAAAGATGGTTGAGCAGCGCATCGGCAAAAAAACGATGGGCTTTATTCAACCCGGCGACGCTCAGCAGACGCGCGAAAAGCGGGCCTCCGATATTCTGCAAAACCTAGAACCAGAAGATTTGGTGAAGTTTGGCCTGATTCCGGAATTCATTGGTCGTATTCCGGCTATTTCAGTCGTTGATCCGCTAGATGAAGATGCGCTGGTCGAAATTTTAACGGAACCCAAAAACGCGCTAGTGAAGCAGTTCCAGAAGCTGCTGCGCATGGACAACGTTAATTTAGAGTTTAAACCAGACGCCATTCGGGCGATCGCCAGAGAAGCCTACCGGCGTAAAACCGGAGCTAGAGCTTTGCGGGGTATTGTGGAAGAGCTAATGCTGGACGTCATGTATGAGCTGCCTTCACGTAAGGACGTGAAGCGCTGTATGGTGACGCGGGAAATGGTGGAAAAGCGATCGACAGCGGAACTCCTGGTTCATCCCTCCTCACTGCCCAAGCCCGAATCAGCCTAGCCGTCATGCCCTACGTCAACGTTAAGGGGGTTCCA
>JAAHIC010001035.1 GCA_010671965.1 Leptolyngbya sp. SIO4C5 | reverse complement strand
TACCTTAGCCAGTAGGGGGCTGGCTCCCACTGGCTAAGGTATTAGAAGAAGGCATTGCGGTATGAGCGATCGCCAACTGCATTTATTGGTGAAATATCGATTGAATGAGGCAGAAGAAACTTTGCGAGAAGCTGAAATTTTGCTGGATCAGTCGGCTTTTAGAGGCAGTGTCAATCGTTCGTATTATGCGATGTTCTATGCGGTTGTGGGCTTGTTAGCAACTCGTGGCTTAGGCACCTCGAAGCATAGCGGTGTAATGGGATTATTTGATCGAGAGTTTGTGAAGACCGGAATTTTCTCTAAGGAACTTTCTCGTAGTTTGCATCGAGCCTTTGATGAACGACAGGCTAGCGATTATGGTGAGATGGTGCAGTTGGCGAAGGTGGGGTTTAAGGTATGAGTAGGTGGAAGGCATTCAAGCTCAAGAAGCTAACAACCAAGATTGGTAGCGGCGCCACACCAAAAGGTGGACAAGAGGCATATCACGATTCTGGAATATCCTTAATCAGAAGCCAAAATGTCTTAGACTTTGAGTTCTCTGATAACAGACTGGCTTTTATCGACGAAGACCAAGCTCAAAAGTTGAGCAATGTGGTCGTAGAAGATAACGATGTTTTGGTCAATATCACAGGGGATTCGGTCGCTAGAGTGTGCAAGGTTCCTTATGATATTCTTCCTGCTCGTGTCAATCAGCACGTTTCGATTGTTAGGCCAGATACCCAGAAAGTAGACTCTGACTTTCTTCTCTACTTTTTATTGAACCCTGTCTTCAAAAAGCATTTGTTGCGGCTGGCATCCGATGGTGGCACTAGAAATGCTCTTACCAAATCTGATTTAGAAGGTTTAGAGATTCTTGTTCCTCCGATCAATGAGCAGGAGGATATAGCGGAAATATTATCCTGCCTCGATCGCAAAATCGAAAACCTGCGTCGCCAGAACGAGACATTGGAGGCGATCGCGCAAACCCTGTTCAAACATTGGTTCGTCGATTTCGAGTTCCCCAACGCTGACGGCAAGCCCTACAAGTCATCCGGCGGGGAGATGGTGCCGTCAGAACTAGGCGAAATCCCCGCAGGTTGGCACGTCGGAACACTTGAAGAGATTGTCGATGTCTTCACCGGCTTTCCGTTCAAGAGTGACCTATATAGCTTTGACTCGGGCATAAGGGTGGTGAGAGGAGAAAATGTTTCCCTGGGCTTCCTCCGTTGGGATACAGAGAAGCGATGGGAGCATGACCTAGACTCCTATTTAGATTACTTCCTTCAAAGAAATGACTATGTAATTGGGATGGATGGTTCCAGAGTCGGTAAAAATAGAACTATCATTCTGAACTCAGATCTACCGTTAATTCTTGCTCAGCGAGTTGCCAGACTCAGAGCTAAGAATCCAGGCTTCTCAGGCTATGTGAATGTTTTTCTCAAGCAGAACAGATTTGAGAGATACGTTGACTTCATAAAAACCGGGACTTCGATTCCTCATATCAGTGCAACTCAAATCAAAGAGTTTGAGTGCTTAATCCCGACAGGAGATGTGGTTGAAGCCTTTCAGAAGTTCTATAAACCTTGGTCTGAGAACTGATTTTCTCAGACA
>JAAHIC010001034.1 GCA_010671965.1 Leptolyngbya sp. SIO4C5 | reverse complement strand
GAGAAATTAAACCGACTCGATCGGCAATTCCAAGATTTAAGGGACAAATCGTGCTAGAAGGCGCTTCGGGACTGGGGAAGACGATGTTCTTACGGCATCTTTGCCAGCAGTCAAAGCGAGTGGTTGTCTATCTTCCGGCAACCAAGTGTGTGGATGGCGTAATTGAAGCCATTCAAAAGAAACTGCATGGCGAGGAGATTAGAGACCCGAAATTTTTGCAGAATTTGATTTACAGTGGCGCGATCGCCATCTGCATTGATGGTTTGAATGAAGTCAGTGCCGACACACGGGCAAAGATCGTCGAATTTACCGAAAACTACTTTAAGGGCGACATTATTTTGGCAACGCAGCCAATGGAGTGGATACCCCCGGCGACTGCAAAACAATATGTAATGCAACCGTTAAAGCGATCGCACATTCAAGCATTCCTGCTCTCCCGCAAAACGTTGATTCCTGACTACGCGATCGTACAAGGTGAAGCCTATGAACAGGCTTGCTCTCGTTACCTGGTGCAAGTCTTGGACGATCAGCAAGATGCTGAAGAACTAGAAGTAATTCACCAGATTCTCTCAAATCCAATGGATTTAACTGTGATTGCTTCGATGATCGCTGCAGGTAAACAGCCTGATTTGTTTCGCTTGCAGGAACAGCAGTATACGATCATGACCGAAGAATATCGAGAGAAGCACCTGGGGCAAGAATTTCCCCTGGATAGTTTTTCGGAAGCGGTCTACCAGATGCGACTCAATGACCAGACTGCTCTGCCAGAAGCACAGTTTTTAGAAGAACTGTTGGGCATGGAACGGCACAAAATGGTGATTACTCGCCAATCTGTTGATAGCGAAGGGAAGCCCGCGAAAGAATGGTACTTTCGCCATGACAAAATCGCGGAGTTTTTCATCCTGCAAACCGTTCTGAAACATCCAGAACGGCAGGAACAACACCTGGGCGATCCCCGCTTTCGAGGCGTCTATTTCATGCTGGCGAACTTTCTCAAACTGGAGGATGCGATCGCTCTACGCGAAATGTTGATTCAATATGCGGCTGATACCAAAGATCATACGGTCAGCGATACGTTTGTGCAGTTGTTGCGATCGCGGTCGAACAAACCGCTTGCACCCGACCGTATCAAAGTTGCCTGTTAGAACCGATAGCTTACTAGCGGCGGGTGAAGCAGAGCGTTATACCGCAGAGTGAAAAATCTCAGGTGATGCTTAAAACTTGACGATATGCATGACTGAAAAGGCGAACTTTCTATATTGAAGGGTTCATATAAAGATAGTAGGTTATCTGTGTAAGAAAAATATCGATTCCATCCAGTAATGAAGCATTCCTGATACTACGCTCTGTTAGCTCCTCCAATATTAAATAATTACGTTTTACATTGGTTTTCGTCCAGTCTAAGTGTTCTTCTGGATCTGGTATAACTGAGTAAGGGCTGATACACTTATTAAGATACGATATCCACTCCTTGGGATAACTGTTGTAGCTGTTCTTTAAGTTCTCGCGAAATACGAAAGCAAAAGTACCTGCTAGGACATCAGCTATTTGTATTCCAGGATGACTTTGTGAATCAACAAGTTGAGGTAA
>JAAHIC010001033.1 GCA_010671965.1 Leptolyngbya sp. SIO4C5 | reverse complement strand
AGTGTTTCTCGCACGTCCTCCAGAAGGGTGATGCGGCGAGATAGCTGGTCTTTGTTATTCCAGAGGTAATCCCAGTCTTCAGGGGCTTCTGACAGAACTTCGCTGTTGTAAATAAGCCCGGTGGTGCCCCAGACAAACGGGACGCTGTGGGTATTTTCCTCGTCATAAACAGGATTTTGCCATTTTTCCTGCATGGTTTCGAGACCGCTCAGCCGCGACTTGTCTAGCGGCGAGAGCAGCCCCAGCTCAATCATTTGAGTCACCATGTAGTCAGAGGGATAAATAATGCTGTAAGCATCTCCTCCCCCTGCCTGCAGCTTGGCTAGCATGGTTTCGTTGGAGTCGTAGATATCGACTGAAACATCAATCCCTGTGGCTTCTGTAAACTGCTGCACCAGTTCGTCATCAGTGTAGTCAGCCCAAGTATAAATATTGAGTGTGCCAGAACCGCTAGAAGTTGAACCCGAACTGTCAGCAGCCTGGGGGTCAGACTGCACATCGCTAACGCCGCGACGGCAGTTGGATAGGGCTGCCCCAGCGATCGCCGCTGCAGATCCCTGCAGGAACCGACGGCGAGACGGATAAGAGCGAAACGAAAATCTACGGGGCACGATGTTCTCCTCAGTTATTCCAGATAGTCTTCACTGAATGTCAACTCAAACCACAAACTCAGGTCATTGCAGCTAAACAATGACTAGAGCCATTCCGACAATGTTCAGGCAACTAAGGCACGGCAGTCTTTAGCAGACCAGGAGGCATAGACCGGCGTTTGCAAATCGGGTCGATACTGGGTTTGATTAGATTGAAGCACAGTTAGGCAGTCTCCTGTAATGAGTTCCACCACGCAGTGAATGTGAGTTCCTAAATACATCATGTGTTTTACTCGGCCTTCAAAGCAATTATCAAGATCAGATACGTCTTGAGAACTTAGTCGGATTTTTTCTGGGCGGATACTTACGTCAATGACCTGATGCAAACTAGGGCGCTGGGCCTGAGGGGAACTCACCAAGATAGGCAGGCCGCTTTGGGTAACCACTTTAAGCCACGGGTCGCGGATTTCTACCTGACCGGCAAGTAGATTCGTATCGCCAATAAAGTCTGCGACAAAAGCGGTATTCGGTCGCTCATAAATCTCACTGGGAGAGCCAATTTGCTCAATCCGCCCGTCTCGCATCACAGCAATTCGATCAGAGAGCGATAGGGCCTCTTCCTGATCGTGGGTCACCATTACAAAGGTGATGCCGAGATCGCGGTGCAGCGCTGAAAGCTCTACCTGCATCTGTTTGCGCAGCTTCAAATCTAAGGCCCCTAGCGGTTCGTCTAACAGCATTACGGCGGGATGATTGACCAATGCTCTCGCTAAAGCAACTCGCTGCTGCTGTCCGCCGGAGAGTTGGCGGGGATAGCGTTGGGCGAATGTCTCCATTTTGACTCGCTGCAGAGATTCCGCGACTCGCTTTTTGAGATGCTGGCGACTGCAGCCTTTAATTTTGAGGCCAAAAGCGACGTTATCCCAAACGGTCATGTGGTTGAACAGGGCATAGCTTTGAAAAACCGTGTTGACAGGCCGTCGATAGGCAGGGATGCGTTTGGCATTC
>JAAHIC010001032.1 GCA_010671965.1 Leptolyngbya sp. SIO4C5 | reverse complement strand
CGGATTCCGACCCCTGGGGCCGGGCAATCTGGCCCCTCACGCCCAGACAGGAGCTCGCTCCCCATGCCCGACACGCTCAAGACCGCCATCGGCGTCGCCCTGTCGAATTCTGTCTCAATTAGAGCCAAATTTAGATGAAAGGGATTCATAATCAAACTCAGCATTTTAGGCTTAATTTACTTATGAGTGACTTTATCGCTTCCCTATAGGAAATGCCGTAAAACCGGCAGAATAGGATTTTGCAACGATAACGGCGGCTTTAATTGACTTTTGATCAATTCAAACTGAGTTACTAAAAATTCTTTGTATCATAAGAATTATTTATGTTTTTTCCGAACTCTAGTTTGTATTAGAAATGGTTGAGAGAATGCCTTTTTTTGCAAAGGCTTGAGTTTTTCAATGCCGCTTTTAATTCTTGTATTGTGACTATTAATGTCCCTTTTGAAGTAAAACCCTGTGTCAGTGACCTCCTATCCCAATTTATCTTTGCCGGTGGCTGCTGGGCTGATTGGTACAGGCTACGCCGCCAAGCTGAGAGCTGAAACGCTGCAGGCAGATGAGCGATCGCAGCTAGTCGCCGTTGCGGGCCACACCCCTGAACACACGGCTGAGTTTGCTCAAACACATGGGACTGAAGCTGCTCAGAGCTGGCAGAAGCTAATAGAGCGGCCCGATCTAGACTTGGTATTTATCTGCGGTGTCAACCGCGATCATGGCCCAATGGTGCAGGCGGCTTTAGCTGCCGACAAGCACGTTGTCGTAGAGTATCCCCTAGCTTTAGACATAGATCTAGCAACAGCCCTGATAGATCTGGCCCAGCAGCGGCAGCGCCTGTTGCACGTCGAGCATATTGAGCTGCTGGGAGGACTGCATGGGGCGATGCGCGAGTATCTGCCGCAGGTCGGACAGCCCTACTATGCGCGCTACAGCACGATCAACCCGCAGCATCCGGCCCCTCGGCGGTGGACATATCACAGCGACCTCTTTGGCTTTCCGCTGATGGCGGCCCTCTCTCGCGTACATCGACTGACGGACTTATTTGGTCAGGTGGCTGAGGTGAACTGCCAGTTTGTCAGCGATCGCGCTACAGACGGCTATTTTACATCTTGTCTCTGTACGGCTCAGCTCAGCTTTGCCACTGGTTTTGTGGCTGAAGTGACCTACGGTAAAGGCGAAAAGCTGTGGGCCGCTGCCCGCCGCATGGAGGTTCACGCCGAGCAGGCAGGGTTGCTGTTTGAAGGGGAGAACGGCACGCTGCTGACCCCGGACGGCACCCAGCCGATTGAGGTCGGCACGCGGCGCGGCCTGTTCGCTAAAGATACTCGGAGCGTGCTTGATCATTTAACGACAGGCACACCACTTTACGTTTCTCCGGCGGCTAGCCTATATGCCCTGCGGGTAGCTGACGCGGCTCGCCGCTCCGCTCAAACCGGACAGCGAATTTCGCTGCTAGGCTAGAGGCAGAAGATACAAGGCGTCCGTTCGGGCTGAAATTAAGCTATGGTGGCTGACAAATTAGAACACCTGCAGTCAATTTTCAAGGCAATCAGAGCCTGATCCATTGCCTTGAAAATTGACTGCAGGTGTTCTAATTTGTCAGA
>JAAHIC010001031.1 GCA_010671965.1 Leptolyngbya sp. SIO4C5 | reverse complement strand
GGCTTAATCAAGAAACTCATTAGCATCCACGCTTGGCCCATCCCCAGCTACTTTCAGGCGCTCCAGCCCTATCTACCTGAGGGCAAACATGCCGCTTTGCTGATGGTGGCAGAGCCATCGCTAGAGCTGTTTGAAGAAATGGTCAAAGCCTGGGGGGCTGAAATTACCTACCGCAAGAGCGCTGTTGAAACGGGTAAAGGTACAGCGATCGCGGAGTTTACCTGGAACCACACCACTCTCCACGCCCGCAGCGTCGATCCCAGCTTCACCTACCTGCAAACCCTGTTTCCCCATGATCCAGAGCTGAAGCTGGTAGAGCACATGATCAACCACTTTGGCGACGAAGTGCTGATGCATCTGGAATTCTTTCGGGTCGAAGGTAAAGTGATTCCGGCGGCACTGCAGCTAGTCCGCTACACCAGTGAGAAACGCCTGAACGAAATTATCCGCTATCACGAAGACAAAGGTGCGTTCATCGCCAACCCCCACACCTACATCATGGAAGATGGCGG
Source organism: Leptolyngbya sp. SIO4C5 (assembly GCA_010671965.1). Taxonomy (GTDB): domain Bacteria; phylum Cyanobacteriota; class Cyanobacteriia; order Phormidesmidales; family Phormidesmidaceae; genus Sphaerothrix; species Sphaerothrix gracilis. The sequence continues at coordinate 1,089 of JAAHIC010001031.1, read as the reverse complement.
TCGCAAAACTATCAATCCAGCCCAGGTTAATTTCAAAGCCCAAGTAGATCCCTACGGCCTGCTGAACCCTGGCAAGATGCGGGGCTGGCTAGAACGGCGATCGCAGTAGTACGGGGCCTATTGGCATAGTGTCAGCCCAGCGATAGAGGAGTAAATCCGAACCGAAAGGAACGGTTCTCTAGCTGAGAATGAATTTACATTTTGTTACGATCTAAACTGTAATGAGTTAAGCAGCCATAGCTAATCAACCCTGTAAGGGCCACGGCGCGACCTAACGCACCGCGCAAGATTCAATCGGTTCGCTGACGCGATCGCCCAATCTGCTAAAAAGCTAGGCTTCGGCTCATAGATCGCACCTGACTTAGTTCTCAGAGCGCGATCGCCCTGTAGTTTCTTTGAGGTGCCCATGAACGGCGGTATACGTGCGGGCAATTTGTTCGGCATTCCCTTTTACATCAACACATCTTGGTTTTTTGTCTTAGCTCTAGTGACCTGGAGCTACGGCAGCGGCCTAGCCTATGAGTTTGACACCCTGACCGGGTTAGCCCCCTGGATTTTAGGCTTGGTGGCGGCGCTGCTGCTGTTTGCCTCGGTACTAGCACACGAGCTAGGTCACAGCTTTGCGGCTATTCGCCAGGGAATCAAGGTACGCTCCATCACCCTGTTTCTCTTTGGCGGACTGGCAGCCCTAGAGAAAGAATCAGACTCGCCCGGAAATGCTTTTTGGGTAGCGATCGCGGGTCCAGTAGTTAGCCTGATTCTGTTCGCGGCTTTGACCACAATTAATACCGTGCTGCCCACTAGCGGCCCAATTGAGGCAATTCTGAGTCTGCTGGCTTACCTAAACTTAGTTCTGGCTCTGTTTAACCTAATTCCCGGATTACCTCTAGACGGCGGTAACGTGCTTAAGGCGCTGGTCTGGAAAATTACGGGTAATCCCTACAAAGGTGTGGGTTTTGCCAGTCGTGTAGGTCAGTTTTTTGGCTGGACAGCGATTGTAATCGGCGTACTTTCGGTTTTGGGCGTAACGCAGTTTGGCAGCGTCTGGACAATTTTGATTGGTTTCTTCCTGCTGCAAAACGCTAATCG
>JAAHIC010001030.1 GCA_010671965.1 Leptolyngbya sp. SIO4C5 | reverse complement strand
CAGTCTGAGACAGCGCAGAGATGGTAGAAAGCTTCCAGTTCTCCCCGCACTAGGTCTATCTTCTCGGAAGAATGCTTTGGAGAGTACCGTTGCAGCCAATTGATTGCCGCAATGTATTGCGATCGCTGCGATCGCTTTAGTGAAGACTGCTCTTTCTCCTGTACTAGAACCGCTTTCAGACTAATTAAAACTTGCTGTTTATGACTGCTCATTTTAGGTCAGAAGCATGGCTTTCTTTGAAGCAAACATTGTTTTATCAACAATTCCAATTTTACTAATCGGAAAGCGGAGAGATAGTTGAACAAACCGGCTTAGATGCCGGGTTTCCAACAACGCCGATTTTACTAATCGGAAAGACATTCCCTCAAACCCTGCAGAATTATATTCTATTTGCGTTTCCAACAACGCCGATTTTACTAATCGGAAAGTTCGGAGCAGAATCTGATTTCACTCCTGCGCAGCAGCGTTTCCAACAACGCCGATTTTACTAATCGGAAAGGTGCTACGGAAACATTAAAACTACAATTTAGGCGTTTAAGGTTTCCAACAACGCCGATTTTACTAATCGGAAAGCCGCAAGAAGAAGGGGAGGAATCTATCGAGTACACGTTTCCAACAACGCCGATTTTACTAATCGGAAAGACGAATCCGAAACCAGTGACGTCTGGCACTAAGGTTTCCAACAACGCCGATTTTACTAATCGGAAAGGCTCGGAGTTCAAGCAGTTGTTGCTGAGGATTATGGTTTCCAACAACGCCGATTTTACTAATCGGAAAGGGGCCCCATTTGAAAGCCTTACTGGCAGCCAGTTTTGGCCTTCAAATTCGCGGGGGTGCGATCGCGCTGTCAATAGGGGCTGTTCATTCTCAATAAGACCATTGAAAACGAGGCTGAAACCCTTACAGCGCAAGGCATTCGCGGGGGTCAACGAGAGAATGCGGGTTTCAGCCGCTGGCCGACCCCCGCGAATCCAACTTCTTAAGTATGGCATTAGTCCCTGAAAAAACAGCACAAGTGTAACTCTCAGTCATTGCCTTATAAGCTGATAGGCAGTCATACCATAAAGAAAAGTTTTACTTTGAGTTTGCTGGCGTTTTCAGCTAAATCTTCTGCAATCCGCTCATTTTCTGGTAGCGATCGCCGCCTGATTCTGCATTATCTTACGCCTTGCCTGCAGTTGTTCCTTCAACCTGTCTGAGATGAATATGCTTGTAGCCTAGCTTCAGGTCAAACTCATCACCCGGTTTCAGCTTCAGTTCCTGCGTGTAGGCAGAACCAATCACAATCTGACCGTTCTGATGCACCGTCAGGCGGTACGTCGCTTCTCGGCCTCGGCCATCTGACTTCGGCCCTAGATTGAGCCCTTTGGCTGCCAGCAGTGCTTCGTAGAATGACTCAAAATTCACTCGCACGCGATCGCTTTTGGTCTGGCTGGTGTAGCCACAAGCCTGAGCAATTTCGCGTCTGGAAAGGTGGGAAAGTTCTTGCGCTTTCTGTAGCAGCGCTTTGCCGGTCAACGGTTTAGATTGCCTCGTCATTCTCGCTCCAATTTCGAGTGATACTCAAATACATCGACTGTTCTAGCTTTACCTTGTCCTTT
>JAAHIC010000103.1 GCA_010671965.1 Leptolyngbya sp. SIO4C5 | reverse complement strand
GTCTTTGAGGCGGAACACCTGCATCGCTCCTTCTAGATCCATCGTTGGCCCCGCCATGATAATTAGATCTCCGTCATGCAGGCACAGTTCGCGGACACCTAAACCGTTGAGATCAACAAAGTGCTTACGATACAGGGTGCCTTTGCCTAAATCTTTGAGCGTAAGGATACCAAGTTCTTTTTCTTCTAGCTCGACTTCTAAGATAATGGCCCACCCCCGCAGCACCGGACCCCGCAGTCCCAGAAAAACCTGATGCCCACAAACGGCTAGCCCTTCAATATCTAGGCCGTTGTCCTTGGAAGGTAGCTTCATCTCTAAAAACGGCCCCAAGTGTTCGTCGCTAGAGAGAGCATTAATCAAGGCATTGTTCTCTTCGGTTTTTTGTAACATTGCCGCCGAAAGCTGATCTTGGGGGGCGTCTGAACGGGCAAAGGCATTGACTGGCTCGCCGTTGATAATCGGAATTCTGGCAAGCAGGTAGCGGTTGGGATCTTTTTCAATCTCGGCTAGGCGCTTAATGTCTTTCTTAGCTTTTTTGCCTTTGGTCTTGTTGCGTTTAAGGCTGTGAGAACCAATGACCCAAAGATAATCGTTGGCATAGTCTAGACCCTCAATGTCAATCTCGGATTCAGTGTCAAACAGGTTGACAAAATCATTCAGCTTGAAAGTCTGATGATCGCCGTAGGTGCAGTGCCCCAAAGGGGCTAGGCGTTCAATCGTCGTGAACTCATCGGAACCGACCCAGAGGCTGCCATCAGGCGTACGAGCGATCGCCGAAATTTCTTCCAGCAGATCGTCTGACTTGCTATCAAATTTCAGCAATACGCGGCTGAGCAAGAAACCGTCTGGCATATTATTTAAGGGTCGTGAACCGTTGCAATGCCTTTTCTTATAGCTTTTGATTCACGCCTTAGCCTCTATCACAAGTAGTGAGCTTCTAGACAAAGCGGGTGAGGTCAATGCGGTAGCGCTGCTTTTTCGTGATGCCAATGTCGCCAATCTGCAAGCGGCCCTTACCGCGAATAGCGACCAGATCGCCTGACTTGACCCCATGACTAGCCTGGGTAATTGACTTCCAGTTGACCCGCACATCGCCTGCATCAATCATGTCAGCCATCTTGCTGCGGGACATGCCAAAGCCCGCTGAAGCCACCGCATCTAGGCGCAAGGAAGCTTCTACCGTAGTCATTTCCTTCTTTTTCGGTTCCCGCACTTTGAGTTGGGATAGCTCAATAGGCTGGATCTTGACTGGCACCGATCGCACCTGGCTCAAGCTCATCGTCAGAAAATCTGCCATTTCTGGCACCACAATTGCCTGAGCGCCACGTTCGCCTAGCACAATAATGTCGCCTACCTTATCGCGCACAATGCCTGTGCCCAGCATGGCCCCTAGGAAGTCGCGGTGAGTAGCCGAATCGAAGAGGAAATTTCCGGCAATGTTGAGAAGCGTTACGGGAACTTGATCGGTTTCTAACGGTAGCTCAGCACGGGCGATCGCCAGTCTCTGGCGTTCAGCCTGGGGATAGCCGCCCCAGGCGACCAGGTGAACATCAGTGAGGCGCTGAAAAATAGTTTGGGCTTCGATAAATTCGGGCGGCGAGAGAAAATCAGTGACGACCACCTCCCAGGTGCGAATAGCCTGCTCCGCCTGATCGATAACGCGGGCAATGCTTTCGCGATTTTCAACTTGTTTAAGTAGTTCGTCCTTAGGCAGCATTCAGTACGCGATTGAGTCTCCTAAATCTTGGAAAAGCTAATCAACCGTTCAACACGTTCGGGCTTTTTGATCTTAACCTGATTCGAGCCGTAAGCTTTGAATCCGCAGCCGCTGGAGCCAATTGCTAATGGGGATTAGCAATTTGAAAAACGCTCTTGGTCTAAGGTTTGATTCCGCTTGGCGTAGATGTTCTTGATGTGCTTTTTGACTGTGTTGACCGAGATATAGAGCTGGTCGGCGATCTCTTCGTAATTGTAGTTAGAGCGCTTGAGCTGCCAAACCTCAGATTCACGAGGCGTAAGCTGAAAGCGTTGGGCTTCAGCGACGGCGGCTAACTCTGCCAGCTTTTTGCAGTCTTCTAGCGTTACCAGCAGATAAGACTGTCCGATTGAGTCGAACTCAAGCCACTGAACCCGAATGCGAATGGTGATGTGGTCGGCAGCGTGGAGGCTGTCTTCAATCACAAACACTTTGCTGGGAAACAATTCGCGGCTCTCAATTAGAGATTCACAGAGATGCCAAATAGCTCTAGGTACTGCCTGAGAATCATTTTCTAGCTTTTGCAAATATCGGCATAGCCTAGCAGCACAGCGATTAGCCTGCAGCACTTTACCTTCGAGCGAAAGAATTAAAATGCCATCGCTGAGGGCTTCAATGACGGCAGTTAAAAGCTGTGACTTTGCCTTTTTGGGTGGCTTTCTAACGTCTAGATCGAGCGTTTGAAAAATATCCGCAACAGAAATTGTCGAATTCATTGGGAAACCTAGCTAATGCAACAAGGGATAACCCTGGTTCCAATTTGGAGGGCTTATTCAAAACCTCAGTCTGAGGTCTGAAAACTCCGCAGAGTCTATGACAGAAAAACAACTGTCATGGCAGCCACAGTCTATGTCTTCAGCGGGCGTTATCCCAGTTTCGTAGGTTTCTAATAAATTTAATGACTTGCTGCCGGGCGAAACGACTCAGCGTTACAATCGTTGCCAATTCTAATTTCAGCAATAGGTTGTGGTAATTGTTCTCAAGTGTCGTCTCTCTGATGCCGTCTCTCGTCCGCCTGACTTCAGCCTGTCGCTCACCGCAGAGGAGCGATCGCGATCGCGCCGCCATTTCACTGCCGATAATGGCGAACCTGTCTATCTCAACCTGCCACGAGGCACCCAGCTCCGAGGCGGAGATTTGCTGCACGATGGAGCGATGCAGCCGCTAGTGCAAGTTGTGGCTAAGCCAGAACCGCTGCTGACCGTGATGGCGGCTACGCCGCTAGACCTGCTGCGGGCTGCCTATCATTTAGGCAATCGCCACGTACCGCTAGAAATTACCCCTACCTATTTGCGACTAGCCGAAGATTTGGTGCTAGCCGAAATGCTACAGCGTTTGGGGCTGCAGGTCATGAATGAAACGGCCCCGTTTGAACCTGAAGCGGGCGCTTATCAAAGCGGTTCTCATGATGCCTGATCCGGCCTTGCTGAAGCTGCTGCAGCTAGCCAGTCCGGCTTTACCCGTCGGCGCTTACAGCTATTCTGAGGGGCTAGAAAGTTTGGTGCAGCAGGGTCATTTAGCTGCCCCTGAGGCTGTCCACTACTGGCTCACTCAGGAGCTGCGCTATGGCGCTGTGCGGCTAGAAGCGGCGGTGATGCTACGCTGCCATCGGGCAGCAGGCGATCGCAACTTTGCTGCTTTGCAAACCTGGAATCACTGGCTCTCTGCCGTCCGCGAGACGGCTGAACTGCGGGCACAGAGCTGGCAGATGGGCCGCTCTCTAGCGCGTCTGCTGCAGTCTTTGCACCCGGAACTCGAAACCGCGATCGCTTCTTGTCTGCCCCACTGCAATTTTGCGACCGCTTTTGCGATCGCTGCTGTGCACTGGCAGATCGAGCTAGAAACAGCGCTGTTAGGCTACCTGCAAAGCTGGGTCAGCAACCTAGTCAATGCTGCGGTTAGGCTAGTGCCTCTGGGGCAAACCGCAGGCCAGCAGCTTTTGCTTGACCTCTACCCAACGTTAGAAAACGCGGCTGAAACTATTTTGCAGCTTCAGGACAATGAACTGGCAAGTAGCGGCTGGGGATTGGCGATCGCCAGTATGCAGCATGAGACACTGTATAGTCGGTTGTTTAGATCTTGATCAAAATCAGACACTCATGACCCCTTTTCGCGTGGGCATTGCTGGCCCGGTTGGCTCTGGCAAAACGGCTTTGGTAGACGCGCTGTGCAAGGCGATGCGCGATCGCTATCAGATTGCCGTAGTGACTAACGATATCTACACTCAGGAAGACGCTCAGTTTTTGGTGCGGAGCCAGGCGCTAGAGGGCGATCGGATTGTGGGGGTAGAGACAGGAGGCTGTCCCCATACGGCGATTCGAGAAGATGCGTCAATTAACCTAGTGGCGATTGAGGAGTTAGAGGCGCGGTTTCAGCCTTTAGACCTGATTTTTGTGGAAAGCGGCGGTGATAATTTAGCCTCTACCTTCAGCCCAGAACTGGTGGATTTGACCCTCTACGTGATTGACGTGGCGGCAGGCGAGAAAATTCCCCGTAAAGGGGGGCCGGGGATCACCAAGTCCGACCTGCTAGTAATCAACAAGATTGATCTAGCCCCGATGGTAGGCGCAGATTTGGGGGTGATGGAACGAGACGCTCAGAAAATGCGGGGCGATCGCCCGTTTGTATTCACAAATCTTAAGCTGGGTCAAGGATTGGAGATAATTATGGAATTCATTCAGTTTCACGGTTTTATCGAAGCGGCGGAATCTGCCGATTCATCAGCTTAAATAATGTGCGCTCAAGTTTATAGCGATCGCGATCGCGATCGAAAATCCCTCCCGTGAGGGTAACTGTCCGTGTTTTTTCCTGCTGTAGGCAGTTGCCAATAAGACAGAAAGACTTATGCCGCTGCCTTTTTGTATCAGGGAGCACAATTGTTCGGCTCAGCTAACTCTAATATCACTTACCGTTGCGGCTTGCATTTAAAAGCTGGTTAAGTCAGAGGAGTGAAGGGTCAAACATGGCGGCAAATTTCAATAGAAGAAAGTTTTTACTCTACGGTTCTGCCACGCTAGGTACAAGTATTCTGCTCAAGGCTTGTGGGAGTGGTTCCGAGACAGCTTCAGAGGAGGCAACTCCCGGCGCTGAGCAGTCAGCCGACGCGGATGCGGGCGAAACCATTAAGGTGGGGATTCTACACTCCCTCAGCGGCACAATGGCGATCAGTGAAACCACCGTAGTTGAAGCTGAGCAGCTAGCGATTCAGGAAATCAATGAAGCAGGCGGTGTGCTTGGCAGGCAGATTGAAGCCATTGTGGAAGACGGTGCCTCTGACTGGCCTACCTTTGCAGAAAAGGCCGAGAAGCTAATCGATCAGGACAACGTAGCTACCGTCTTTGGCTGCTGGACTTCGGCTAGCCGCAAAGCTGTACTGCCCGTGTTTGAAACTAAGCAGCATTTGCTGTGGTACCCGGTACAGTACGAAGGCCAAGAGTGTTCGCAAAACATCTTCTACACTGGCGCGGCTCCTAACCAGCAGATTGAGCCTGCAGTGGAATGGTTGATGGAAAATAAGGGAGAGCAGTTTTTCTTAGTTGGCTCCGACTATGTTTTCCCTCGTACTGCTAACACCATTATTCAGGAGCAGGTGAAAGCGCTGGGCGGTGAGGTTGTCGGTGAGGACTATCTGCCCCTGGGCAACACCGAGGTAACGCCTATTATCACCAAGATTAAAGCGGCTCTGCCCGACGGCGGCGTCATCTTTAATAGCCTCAATGGTGATAGCAACGTGGCCTTCTTTAAGCAGCTTCAGGGGGCGGGTCTGACTCCTGACAAGTATCCGGTGATGTCTGTCAGCATTGCTGAGGAAGAAGTGCGTCAGATTGGTAAAGAGTTCTTGCTAGGCCACTATGCGGCCTGGAACTACTTCATGACGGTGGATAACCCGCAGAATACCCAATGGGTTGCTGACTTCCAGGCCGAGTACGGCGACGATCGCGTCACCAACGATCCGATGGAAGCGGCCTACATCATGGTCTACATTTGGAAGCAGGCGGTTGAATCCGCAGGTACTACCGATATTCCGGCAGTACGGGAGGCCGCTTATGGTCAGACCTTGGAAGCTCCTGAAGGTCTAGTCACCATGAATCCCAACCACCACTTATCGAAGACAGTACGGATTGGGGAAGTCCGAGATGATGGTCTGTTTGATATTGTTTGGTCTACGGAAGGCCCAATTGATCCAGTGCCCTGGAACCAGTACGTACCTGATACCAAAGGCTTTGCCTGTGATTGGTCTGACCCAGAAAAGGGTGGCAAGTACGAAACCGAGGGCGCATAGCGCTGCTTCGTTAAGTAGTTCAGCATAACGGCGTATAAGAAGCTTAGAAACTGCCTATCAGGTTTGCGTCTAAGCTTCCTTTCTTTTTAAGAACGCTAAATTTTGGTTGAAGAGACAGGCGTGATTTTTGGCTGTTTATGTTGAACCTTTTTGACCTCTGGCTTTAGATAGAATCTGCCTGCCTGAGCGGTATTGCATTGGCTTGACCGTTGGGGATAGCGCAGGGTATGACGATGGGGTTAACGAATTGCTGTCGGCTTGGCTAAACCCATAAGTGCTGCAGACTAGATGTTTTCTAGGGAGTGGGCGCAACCCTCGTAGTTCAGTGTTTCCTGCCCAAATAGTTGACTAGGTTGAAGATTGTGTTGATTGAAGGTTTAATTGGCGGCCTGTTTAACGGTATTAGCATCGGCGCGGTACTGCTAATTGTGGCACTGGGTCTAGCTATCGTGTTTGGCCTGATGGGCGTGATCAATCTGGCTCATGGTGAGCTAATGATGTTGGGAGCCTATACCACCTACGTGGTGCAAAATGGCTTCAGAACCCTAGGGGAGTCAGCCCTGAATTTTTATATATTTGCGGCTTTGCCCCTGTCATTTCTAGTCGCTGCCCTAGTGGGGTTGGCTTTAGAACGCGGCGTGATTCGCTATCTCTATGGCCGCCCTTTAGAAACGCTGCTCGCCACTTGGGGCGTTAGTCTCATTCTGCGCCAGTTTGTCCGCAGCGTGAACTGGGCCATGATTGTGGGGCTAGTGCTTTTCTGCCTGCTATTTTGGGGTGGGCGCTGGGGGCTGCAGCGCAGTCAACGGCAAATAGCGGGCTGGATGTCGGCGGCCTTGCTGGTGCTTTCAGCCGCGATCGCTCTAGTGGCGGGTATTTTAATCAATCAAAATGCCGCCACTGCCCTGACTCGCCCCTGGTTCAGCGCTCGCAATGTGGACGTAACGCCTCCTGTCTGGCTGCGGGGCGGTTTGGCCTTGGGAACGACGCTACAGTTTCCCTATGCGCGGCTGTTCATTATTGCGTTGACAATTGTTTGTCTGGTGGGCGTGTATTGGTTCCTGCAGCGCTCTGCCTGGGGTTTGCGTATTCGTTCTGTCACGCAAAACCGCAGCATGAGCGCCTGTCTGGGCATTCCTACCGAGCGGGTAGATGCGCTTACCTTTGCCCTTGGCTCCGGATTGGCGGGCATTGCGGGCTGCGCGGTAACGCTGCTGGGTTCAGTGGGGCCAAACTTGGGGTCTAACTACATCGTTGACGCCTTTATGGTGGTGGTAGTCGGCGGCGTTGGCAAGTTGGTGGGCAGCATTGTGGCGGCTATGGTGATTGGCATTATTACGTATTTGGTCGGCTCCGGTACTCTGGCCCTCATGCTGATGCCGATTGAAGCGCTACAGCCGCTGGTGGCTTTCTTTACCTTCTTTGCCACAACTAGCATGGCTAAGGTAATGGTGTTTGCCCTAATTATTGCCTTTCTGCAGGTCAAGCCCGCCGGCATATTCCCCCAGAAGGGACGCACAGTTGAGGCATAGGGGACACAATGGCAAACGACACGTTGACGCGACCTAAAAAAGGAAAATTTGCTAAGCGCCGCTTGCTGATAGAAGCGGGCATTGTGGTAGCGATCGCCCTGATTTTAATTTTGATTGTCCCTGCTGCTGTTTCGGGCTTTCGGTTAGGACTGCTGGGTCGTTTTTTGGCCCTGGCGATTGTAGCTTTAGGGATTGACTTGATCTGGGGCTTTACCGGGCTGCTGAGTTTGGGACACGGCATTTTCTTTGCCTTAGGCGGCTATGCCTTCGCCATGCACCTGCAGTTGAACATGCTAGGGGAAGGCCAGATCCCAGACTTTTTTAGCCTTTATGGGGTGATGGAACTGCCCTGGTTTTGGCAACCGTTCTATTCACTACCCCTGACGCTGCTGGCAGTTGTTCTGATTCCGAGCTTGGTGGCAGGGCTGCTCGGCTATCTGGTCTTTCGCAACCGCATTCGTGGGGTTTACTTCTCAATTTTGACCCAGGCGGCGCTGGTGGTCTTTTTCAATTTCTTCAACGGCCAGCAAAAGCTAATCAATGGCACCAATGGTCTTAAAACCGATACCAGCACTTTTCTGGGTAATCAGGTGGGTGGCGAAGGGATGCAGCTTGCTTTCTACGTCCTGACCGTTGTGTTTTTGGCTTTGATTTATGCTCTTTGTCGCTGGTTAACGAGCGGGCGCTTTGGCCGCATGTTAGTAGCGATTCGGGATGATGAGAACCGGGTTCGTTTTTCGGGCTATGATCCGACAGCCTTTAAGGTGCTGGTGTTTGCGGTGTCAGGGGCGATCGCCGGCATTGCAGGTGCTCTCTATACGGTGCAGTCAGGGATTGTCTCACCTCAGTATATGGATATTGCCTTCTCAATTGAGATGGTGATTTGGGTTGCGGTAGGCGGACGGGCCACTCTGGTCGGGGCAATTCTAGGGGCGGTGCTCGTGAACTGGGCGCGAACCTTGCTCAGCGAAAGTTTCCCTGAAGTCTGGCTGTTCTTTCAAGGGGCGTTGTTCTTACTGGTGGTAACGGCGCTGCCAGACGGTATTGTTGGCTGGCTGCGATCGCAGTTTGGCGATCGCCTGCGCACCTGGCTTGGCCCTTCCCGGTTGGTGGTAACACCGCCGCTGCTAGAGCTGGATCCGGACGTGCGGGAAGAAAGACGCGAGGCGATCGATAAACGTTAGTCCCTGATCAGCGATTCATTTACGACAGGCAAAACCGTGAGCGCGAAGATTTTAGACATTGAAAACGTCACCGTCAGCTTTGACGGCTTCAAAGCCCTCAACAACCTCAATTTCAACATGAATGAGGGCGAACTGCGGGTAATTATTGGCCCTAACGGGGCTGGCAAAACCACTTTTCTTGACGTAATTACGGGCAAAGTGCAGCCAACAGAGGGGACTGCTCGCTTCAAGGGCAAAGACCTCAGCAAACGGGCAGAACACGAAATTTCCCGTCTGGGTATTGGCCGCAAGTTTCAGACTCCCCGGGTCTACCTCAATCTGACGCCGCGTGAAAACTTGGAACTCTCGAGCAACCGCAACAAGAACGTCTTTGCCACTCTGTTTAAGAAAACCCCCAGCGCTGAGCGGCGGACGGTGGGGGGACTGCTGGAAACGATTGGCTTAGAAACGAAGGCAGATATTCCAGCGGCGCTGCTGTCTCACGGCGAAAAGCAGTGGCTAGAAATTGGGATGCTGGTGGCCCAGTCGCCGGATTTACTGCTGGTGGATGAACCGGTGGCAGGGCTAACGGACGAGGAAACAGAGAAAACGGGCGAGCTGCTGCTGTCGCTGGCTCAGAGTCATTCCATTGTGGTAATTGAACACGACATGGAGTTTGTGCGGCAGATTGCGCGGCAGGTGACGGTGCTGCATGAAGGCAGCGTCCTTTGCGAAGGCACCATGAGCGAAGTGCAGAATAACCCGCGCGTTATCGAGGTTTACTTAGGGGCACAGGAAGAGGACTTTTAGGGCTTTCTATGGCTGCGTCCTCTTCCGGTTCTGCTGTTTGCTATCCTACGCCTGACTCTGCCACCGCTCTCTCATTTGCTTGATTTTTTCTGGAGTGGGAGCTTTCCCTAGCGTTAAATTTTCAAACTCCTTGACATTGTCAGCTTCATCAAAGAAGTCTGGATCAAACTGCTGCAGAATCTTTTCGGCATAAAATTCCATACATTTCTTCTCTAAAGTCTTATAGCTGTAGTCAATCAGGTTAGGACGTAGACTGGAATAAGTTGATACGGTTACTTGACAATGGCTCGACCCTACAGCGAAGACTTCCGGCAAAAAGTGATTGAGGCGATCGAGTTGGATGGTCTC
>JAAHIC010001029.1 GCA_010671965.1 Leptolyngbya sp. SIO4C5 | reverse complement strand
TGCCCACAGCAAACCAGCAGAATTAACGATTCCTAACATCTAGGTGACTCGCTTCAGTGGATCCAGTGATAGGAATCGTTAATTCTGCTGGTTTGCTGTGGGCTGACTCCCCAAGAAGTGGCTGATGCTTCAGTTGAGAAAACGGCCAATTGGGGCATGGGTGCAGCAGACTGTTTTATCCTGAAGAGGAGGATATAGGGGCGATCGCCGGGAGTTTTGATGCCAGATCCAATTATGTTTCAAGAGGATATGTTTGTCTTGCTTGCGCCGGGGAAGTCGGAAGTTTTTCTCACGCCTGAGGAGTTACAGGCCCAGCTAGAAGCGATTCTAGCCGGACAAGAGGAACTACCTAGAGATTTAAAGAAATTCTCTAGCCGCGCCGAGCAGGCCAAACACCTGATCAACACGGCTTGCGAACTGGAGCTGAAACCAGGAGAAACACTGCAGTGGTATGCCGTACGTTTAGAAAAATGACGGCGATCGCCCTGCTGAGATGACGAAACAATAAAAAAGCAGCAAGTTTTGAAGAACTGTAAAGCTATCCTTACCCTGCAAGGGTACCTGTAGATTTTAGCGAACCGCCCAGAAGCTGACATGATTGCCGAAAAGCCGTCTTCTGCTTCTCCAGAATATGCTTCATGTGCTTTTTAACCGTATTAGGCGTAATTTTGAGCGTCTGTGCGATCGCCTTGTAGGTATAATTTTTACGCTGCAGCAGCCAAACTTCTTTTTCCCTCGCCGTCAAGCCATATTGCTGAGCCTCAGCCGCTGCAATCTCCTCCACTACCTGGGTTTGATCTTCCATTACCAGAAGTAAATAAAATTCATCGCTAGACTCAGTTTGAATCCAACGGGCTTTGATAAAGAAAACGTTAAGCTGATCAATTACGATCCTCGACTCAATCAGCCAGCTTTGTTGCGGAAATAGACAGCGGCTTTCTGACAAAACCTTGCAGATATGGCGAATTTCCAAAGGAATTGCGTCGTTGGAGCCGTTGCGTTTGCGCAACTTTCTTAAAATAGCCTCTGCATTTCTATTTTTATAAATTGGCAATCCTTTCTCTGTCACGATTAAGACGCCATTTATAAAATAATGAAAAACCTGATTGAGCAGATTATTTTGATTGCTTTCAGCTTCAAAAAACGCGCTTTGATTGCAAAATTCTTTCTCTTTCTGAGCAGAATTGCTGTTGAATGAGCAATCAAAATTGGTTGTAAGATTTTCTGAATAAATCATCGAAAAAAACATTCTAGTGTAAGGGTACGCGAATGTAACAGGCAAATGGGTTTAACTCTCTAAATGTCTGCTAAACGAAGTTAACTCGACTGTCTTTATTTCTATGTATACCTTTTTGAGGGCTAATATCATTTTTGTTTGTTAACAGCGATTTTTTCTAGAGTGGCTCGAATATTTCGGCTCATAGTCAAAAAAATACGAACAAATTGCTGAGAAGGCAGAAAGAGAAACTGGTAATAACAAGCACACTTCGGGTCTACGGCTTTCACTTATCTTTTCTACAGGCTCAAGAATAGAAATTCCTGGCTCAAAAAGATACGGCTAGGCCATCTGAGCATGAATACCTTGACTCAACAGGCCTAGCCGA
>JAAHIC010001028.1 GCA_010671965.1 Leptolyngbya sp. SIO4C5 | reverse complement strand
GTTTAGACACCTCTTCCGATCTTCGGTAAGCGTCAGGAAATTGCCCAGGGCACCATTCTCATTCACGAAGGACAGCCTATTGATGCTATCTACTTTCTATTGGATGGCACACTTATCGTTCAGGTAGCTGCGCTTAAAGAGCAGGTCATTGCTCAGCTTTCTAGCGGCGAGGTGGTAGGCGAAATGTCCTTTGTCGATACCCGTTTGCCTTCAGCCACCGTGACGGCTGCCGAACCCAGCCTGTTGCTGACAATTCCCAAACATGATCTAGTAGATAAGCTGAACCAAGATGTTTGGTTTGCCGCTAGGTTCTACCGAGCATTGGCTATTCTGTTGTCAACGCGGCTCAGAGGTACCGTGCAAAAAATCCACGAGGCTGACCATTGGCAGCCGCTCGATCTTTCTAGGGAAACCCTCGATTTAGATATGGCAGCGGATATGGCTCTAGCCGCCATTCGTTTCGACTGGCTGCTCAGGCGTTTGCGTGACGGTGAGATTGAAACTTAGCCCCCGTGTCAGTAAGCTGTTACTATCCTGTAGGTCAATATCAGTTCCCCTAATTTTTTTGAGTATTGTTAGCACAGAATTTCGGGGATTGCATTTGCTGGCTAGGGTAAGAGACAATTGGAAACTGCATAGTAATTTCCTTAAGCAATTTACAACTATGCAGGCTAGTCTAGTAACTGCGTTCCTCTGACTGAATCAAGGATTGGGTAATGGCTTCAGAATCTCAGTTCAGCAGCATTTTGATTGTTGAAGATAGTAAAGGGCGGCGTGAAATTATTTTGGATGGGTCCGTCTATTCGATTGGCCGTGATCCAAAATGTGACATTCGCTTATCGTCGCAGTTTGTCTCACGTCACCATGCGACTTTGGTTCAGTTACCCAGAGACGACGAAACGTTTTATTACCGTATTGTAGACGGCAACCTCAAAGGTAAGCCCAGCGCCAACGGTATGATGATTAATGGCCGTAAAATACAGGCCCACGATCTCAAAAATGAAGACGAGATTGTGTTTGGGCCGCAGGCGCGCGCAATTTACTACCAGCTAAGACGCGATTCTGGCTCTACTTTGCCGCCAGATGAATTTGATATCACGCTGATCAGCCCCGGCATGATTGAAGAGTCCGAGGAAGGGGGTGAAACTGCCAGCAAGTAAAAGTTTGCTCCTCTTTGTAGCTGCCCTCACTATCCGGGCCGCCTGAAATTTTTAAGAGACTTGAGCCAGTACAATCGCCTGGTTGATAGCTTCAAAAACCTGCTGACAGTGATTATCGGTCTGTAAAGGCAGTTCTTCGTTCTTGACAACGAGGTTGACCCGGGCTTCATCCTGACCGGCTAGAGGTGGATTGATCAAAACTTCAACGGTGGTCAGCTTAGAAAAGGAGACGTGACCAGGCTTTTCTTTAGCGACCAAGTAGTCTGCAGTTTCATAAATCAGGTTGAGGTTGCAGGCGCGGAGCGTCTCGGCTAAAGACTGCCGCAGCGTCGGCACAGACCCGGCTGATGTAAACAGGTTGGTATAGCGAGCCATAAGAATCTGGAATATCAACAAAATCATCTAACTCAGGAAACAGGCTAGGTGACAGCCTGTTTCCTGAGA
>JAAHIC010001027.1 GCA_010671965.1 Leptolyngbya sp. SIO4C5 | reverse complement strand
TCTCTGATAAAGTTAGAAGTTACGCAGTTCAAAATTCGAGACACAGGGGTAGCGCCAAGATATTAAATTGAGTGAGTAAGACTTTCAGGGCTTACGCACTTGACGAGGTTTTAACTCACTGCAAGATCCCCCCGGCTGTCGCCGCCCCCCTGATTGAGGACGGCAGGGGGAAGCTTGTCACTACCCCTGTGTCTCGAATTTTGAACTGCGTAACTTCTAACTTTATCAGAGCTAGTCCAGGTTATGGCCGGTTAGCTCTACAAAAATATCTTCTAAGTTAGACGCTCTGGCCATCATGTCAGTCTTATCTTCCTGCTGGTTGAGGTGCTGGTTAGCGGCCTCCAGCGTGGCAAAAAACTGATACCGCCAGCGATCGCCCTCCTTTTTCATCACAATGCCCTGGCCGTGGCGGTGACGCAGTTCGCTGAGGGTACCCGTTTCAATTAGACAACCACTGTCCATAATGCTGATGCGATCGCAGAGATACTCCACCTCTTCCATGTAGTGAGTAGTCAGCAATAGGGTCATACCCTGCTGGCTATTTAGCCCTTTAATAATTTCCCAGAGTCGCCTGCGGGCTTGTGGATCTAGCCCCACGGTCGGCTCATCCAAAAACAGGATTTTAGGCTGGTGCAGCAGCGCCCGCGCAATCTGGAGACGACGCTTCATGCCGCCAGAAAGGGTTTTGACCTTGCTATCGCGGCGATCGCTGAGTTCAACATAGTCCAGCCACTGCCGGATCCCCTGACGACGCTGAGCATTGGGAATATGGTGCATACGTCCGTGAAACTCCATATTCTCCCAAACCGAGAGATCGCCATCGACGCTGGTTTGCTGTAAAACCACCCCAATCTGCCGCCGCACTTCTTGAGGCTGCCGGCAGACATCATAACCTGCTACCACCACATCCCCCTGCGTCGGCTGCGTTAGGGTTGTTAACATACGAAGCGTAGTCGATTTCCCAGCACCGTTGGGGCCTAGCAGACCAAAAATTTCGCCGGAATGAATGGTCAGTGACAAATCATTCACTACGTGAATATTGTTGTAGACCTTGTGCACATTTTGCAGTGAAACAGCGGCGACCATAGCAGTTTTGATGTAGCAGTCCTTCGATCAGAGCATAAATTTGAGGTCTTTTTCAGCTAGCTTGCCTTGACGCCGCCAAAACCGTGACCGCAAACGGACATGAGAACCAGGATTAACAACCAAGTTATTTATTTACATCAGGATGATGTGCCGCAGTACAGCCGCCAAGGGGGTGTTGTTCGCAATACTTATTTTTGGGCGCTGCGCTCCATTGCCGATCGAGCCTATCGGGGTAAAGACTGGGAATACGAGGAGCAGGTCTGGATTGCCCTAGTGCGTATGCTGACTTCGTTTACTGAGTCGGGTTATTTGGGCTACCGAGAAACCACTTTGGAGTTTCCGCCTGACGCTGAGATTCCAGCCGCCTTGCGAACAGTTTCAACTTGGCAAAGTTCAGCCTCGTGACCCGGCTCCGGATTGGCTTAAACAAAAAAGGTGAGCATTGCCCACCTTGAACGTTAGCCTTAACTTGAAAAATGAGCGCGCCTAAAACACGCTCATACATAGGCAGAGATCGAA
>JAAHIC010001026.1 GCA_010671965.1 Leptolyngbya sp. SIO4C5 | reverse complement strand
TGAGCCGCCAGCATAGATAGGGCAATTTTTTGCTGTAGATTGGCAGCTTCGTATCCTTCTGTGAGCTGGACTAGGCGCGGCGCGGCTGCCGTAGAGCGCATGGCTCCTCCATTGGCTAATACCATCCGCCACTAGCAGGCGAGTTGAGCTATGCAAACTGGCGATCGCCTGCTGGTGGCCAGTATTCGCAGCGTTGAGGCTATGACTTTCCTAGCCACTCAGGGCTGTAACACCTTTACCTTTACCCCCGCGATCGCCGCTGAGCTTTTTGACGTGGTGGCTACGCAGCAGGCCGCTGCCGACTTTGAACGTGCCGCCCGGCAGATGAACCCTTAGACATTGCGACTAGACATTACGACTGCAGGCGAAATGATTTACCGCGCAGAATGGCAGCCTGTTGAAAATGGCATAGCTGTACCGTGGGGGAGGCTTCAGCTTGGGCATAGGCTAGGGCTGTCTGAGCGATCGCCTGAATTTCGCCACCGCTCAGAGCCAACCGCACAATTGGCGACCAGTCAATATTGGCGACTATCCCGGTTTGTTGCATAGCCTGCTGCCAGAGTTGACGGCGCTGCTTTGCATTCGGCAGCGGCAACTCAAATACTCCGTCAAGCTGATAGCGCCAGTGCGGTCGAATGGACTGGATAAAGTGAGTCGTGAGCAGCGTTAGGCTGGGTACCTGGCGGCGCTGAGTCAGCCAGCGGTTCAAGGCAGTTTCGACGGCTGCCTGTCGGCCCAGCCATCTTTCGGCAGTCCGCACGAGTACCAGCGGTGCAGCCAATAGGGCGTTGTCACCCAGTAAAGCCTGACCCGCTTCAGGGGTGAGCTGAGCCAAATCAATCAGCGTTAGCGGCTGCTGGAGTGTCTGAGCGATCGCTTTGGCCGCGTAGGTCTTGCCCGTCCCTGCCCGCCCCGCTAGCAAAACAATTTGCCCCCGCGCCGTATGAGAGCGTAAGTTCACAGCCGTTTGCTGAGCCAGTCCCTGCAGGGACTGCCGCAGGGATGGCGACAAAATGACATCTTGCCACTGCGGTGTCGTGTATCTCTGAGCCGATAGGGTACTTGTTGCTGCTCCAGCTCTGTCTACAATCGTCTGTAAGGCTGCGGGCTGAGGTGTTTCAGCTATGAGGTAGTTCACCAGCGCGGGTGCAAGCTGCAGATAGCGATCGAGCAGGGGGGCTGGCTCCTTTTCTGAGGCATAGAGGAGCTGGTGCATAAAGCTAGACGGCTCGGCCAGACGCGATCGCAGTCGCCGCCATTCCAGATCATTGCGACAAAAGAGTCTTAGCCCCAGATCTACGGTAGGTACACCCAGCAGCTTTTGCGTGTCGGCCTGCAGATAGCGATAGAGACGACCATAGCGGCGGTTGACTTCTGGCGCCAGGGCTAGCAGCACTAAATTTTTTTCAGCCAGAGTGAGCTGAAAGCGATCGCACAACAGCGGCAGCGCCAGCGGAATTTGCTCAGACTGGCTGGCCTGAATCCGAGCGGCTAAAAGCTGCTGGTAGCCTTGCTTACCAGAGGTATTTTGCGGGGGGACGCGACAGTCATCATAAAATGCAGGCTGATTTAGCGTAATGATGCCTTTCCACCAGTGGCTACTGGAGCAT
>JAAHIC010001025.1 GCA_010671965.1 Leptolyngbya sp. SIO4C5 | reverse complement strand
ACCCAAGTAGGCTATTCGTCGATCAGATCTGTCTCTTCTTTAGTCTGGTTGTCTCCTGATAAAGGTTCAGGCTGTCTGATCGCCTGAGAAAAAATACGGCAGGCATCTAAGTTAACTCGCTTAGACAAATTAGCAGACACTTCTCCGTTTTCGTCTAGCTGAATCAGGTTGTACTCAATATTCTCGGCATAGATAGCAAACGTAACGCTGAATATTTCCAAAAAGTTGATAATCCAGCGACACTGATCGCGGGGAAACTGTTCGTAGTAGCGAATGAGTTCCGCAATCCGCACCTCTAAATAGGCATGGGAGCTTTTAGAAACCAAGATCAGCTTGAGCAGAACAATCGCCAGGGTCAGCGCACTCCCCTGGGACAGCAACAGCGTAAAAAGGGCTGAAGGTGTGGTTTTGTCTTCTGTTGTCAGGTAGTCAATCGCCCGATTGCAGGTACGCAAAATTAGCGATGAGTCCACCGGGTCATCGTTATAGTCAACATGGAGCCGATTGAGCTTTTCTGAAAGCTGCACCTTCAGCGTTTTAACGAATTCCTTTTGCTGTACCGAAAAAATTAGATAATTGACCAAACTCTTCTTAAAGCCGCGATAGCTCAACTCACGAGTCTGCTGCAGAAAGAGGTGGGCCAGATTGTGATAGCTATAGCGCCCTCGCCGGGCCACAATCGCCTTGATCAGTCTCAGGGCTCCCTCACCCAGCGCAGTCGGATTGCGCAGCCTTTTATTTTTGACGGGAATAGCTGACTGGGAATGGGCCGTATAAAGCGCCAGCTCAAACTTGAACTGATCTTTCAGTCGCCGGGAAAGAACGCGAGCTGCTTCGCGCTGCTCAACCGGGTTCTGCATATCGGTGTACTGCGGTACCAGCAGATAGGACGTATATCGAGATGACCATTGCTCCTCTTGAGGTTCCTCCCGTAGACGTGCCACAAACAGACGAATCGTCTGAAAATCTTCGCTTTCGACAAAGCGCTTCAGCCAGTTGCGTAAGCGCTTTAAGGTAGGCGAATAGGTGTGTCGCCGCAGCACCGGATCTTCAAATAGCTCGATTAATGACTGAATAGCTTCATGCTCACGCTTGACCTCCCAGTTGTTGATCAAGATGTAGCATGAGCGCTTTAACGTATTACAAAATTCCTGCTCATTGTTGGCAAAGACAAGGGTATACAGAGACGGCAAAGTCTCTGCGGTAGTCGTGTCGTTATGCTGAATGAACAGGTGCTTAAATTCTTCCAAAACCTCAGCCGCTGGCCAGGTTTTGACGATGTTGAGCAGAAAGTCGTAAATAGTTTGCTGAGCTTCTTGTAGCTCAAGCTGCGCCCGCTCAGGAGAGGAGGAAGATGCAGACTGATAATCACCCGGAACTCTATCCACTATCATTGCGACATTAAAGACAGCAGAGGACATTGAGACAAAGGTGGGGCTAATAAGATTATTGGCTTCATAGCAGTTGCTTAAAGCATAAAGATTTGACTCTATTGGCTCGCTGCTGCAGGCCACTTAGCCTACAGACCGCCAGCTTTAAAAAAGCCATTCTAGCTACTGAACAATCCTTTGTAGGCTGGAATGTGGTGCTAAGGATTGTTCAGTAGCTAGA
>JAAHIC010001024.1 GCA_010671965.1 Leptolyngbya sp. SIO4C5 | reverse complement strand
CCTTTCCCTATGTGCCGGGGTTACTGTCGTTTCGAGAAGTGCCGACTATTCTAGTTGCCCTCAGTCAGCTCCAAACTGAGCCGGATTTGCTGCTGTGCGATGGTCAGGGCATTGCCCACCCCCGCCGCTTAGGCATTGCCTCCCATCTAGGTCTGCTGGTGGACTTGCCCAGTATCGGTGTGGCTAAGTCGCGGCTGACAGGCACTCACGCGGAGGTACCGCCAGAAAAGGGAAGCTGGGTACCACTGCAGGACAAGGGCGAAACCATCGGCGCGGTTCTGCGCAGCCGCACGAATACTAAGCCGCTCTATATTTCCAGCGGCCATCGGGTGAGCCTGGAAACGGCGATCGCCTATGTGCTGCAGTGCACGCCTAAATACCGTCTGCCGGAGACAACCCGCTGGGCCGATAAGCTCGCTTCCAACCGCAGCAGCGGCCCCAAACTACCCTCGTCAATGTCCTCGTCTGACCCTGACACGCAGATGAATTTGTTCGGTTAGATCCCAAAGCAACGGTTGTAAAGGGTTGTCTTAGAATGGACTCAGCCTCTAAGCGCACCCGTTTTTATTATGGTCACTGCTAAAGATCTCGAACTGGCTGAAGCGCCTCAGTCAGTCGATGTTATAGTACCGCCGGGCGATCTCTACAGCGACGAGCCGACTTTGGAAACAGATTTGCATTTGCGACAGATGCTGGCGCTGATTACCAGTCTGGAATGGCTGTGGCAGGATCGTCAGGACTTTTATGCCTCTGGCAATCTGACGATTTATTTCAGCCCCAAGCAGATCAAATCTCAGGATTTTAGAGGACCGGATTTCTTTGTGGTGCTCGATACCGAACGGCGACTGCGTAAAAGCTGGGTGGTGTGGGAGGAAGACGGCAAGTATCCCAACCTGATTGTGGAAGTGCTCTCTAGCAGTACCGCCAAAGCCGACCGAGGAATTAAAAAGCAGATTTATCAAGACATCTTCCGCACGCCGGAGTACTTTTGGATTGATCCCGATTCGCTAGAGTTTGCTGGATTTGTGCTGATGGCCGGTGAATATCAGCCGATGGAGCCGAATGAAGCCGGATATTTCTGGAGCCGTCAGCTTCATCTCTATTTAGGCATTCACGAAAACCAGCTTAGATTTTTCACCCCAGAAGGCGATTTGGTGCTCACCCCGGCTGAAGCCGCCAAAGCCTCTCAGCAAGAAGCGCAGGAGGCGCAGCAGGAGGCGCAGCAGGCGCAGGAACAGGCGCAGGAGGCGCAGCAGCAGGCCCAGCGGCTAGCCGAACGGTTAAGATCGGCTGGTATTGATCCAGACACTATTTGAATTGAAAGTAAGTCAGTTGGAGCGATCGCGATGCTGAACCTTTTTCTGCAGCAGATTCGGCTCGCTGACCGGAGTTCGGCACTGAGGTAGCCGGGGGCAAAACCACAACTTTCACAAATCAGCCGGAACTAAGTTGCGATCGCGGCTTTCATTAAGAATTAATAGCAACCCCATAGGAGATACAGACCTAAGTAGGCATCATGGCGCAAACAGCTCCTCGTTCTATCAGGATTCCTCAGTTTGGGCTTTTGGCCCTAGCGGCGCTGCTGACAGCCATCTACTTTGCCGTAATCTC
>JAAHIC010001023.1 GCA_010671965.1 Leptolyngbya sp. SIO4C5 | reverse complement strand
TAAGCTCAGTTGAACAGATTTCTGATTGCTCAATGGAGCGAGTATTCAAGCCTTCCAGATTGTTAGATGTTCCCAGAAATGTTTTAGACATCAATTTGGCTAGGAGAGAACTAGATTGGCAGCCTATCATCTCATGGGAAGAAGCATTGAAAAGAACCTATTTTTACCTAAAAAGAAAATATCTTAAAGATTAACAATGCATATCTAAGTCTTTAAAGGAATTTAATTTTATTAACTTTTGCCTAAATCTAGATTAAGCTAATTTGTTTAAATCTACAAAATTCACTCTTTCAAAGAACTGTTCAAAACTTTTCTTAGCAAAGCTAGCTTCGATCACAGCTTTTAGCTAGCATACTTGCTCCGAAAAATTAAATCGTTTTAGCTCTGAGCTACTTTCTTATTTAGTTACTATTTAGAGAATTGGAAATAAATTAGTGCATAAAGTACTTGCCTACATTACCTCCTATTATGATGAAAACGCGACTAAAAGTTGCATAAAAGGTATTTCAAGTCAGACATACATAGTCAATGAAATTTTTGTCATTAATAACTCGCCGAAACCATTAAATATTTCGAAGGCGCAAATCAAGTCAATAGTTGTAGAAAATTATCCGGAAAATATAGGTATTTCGGGCGGAATTATTAAGGCTATAAATTTTGCGCTTCAGAATAAATATGATTTCTTGTGGATGTTTGATCAAGACAGTATTCCTGCTTCAAACTGTTTGAGTCAACTCCTTTCTGTATTCGATAAATACGCGCATAAAACAGATTTAAAAATTGGAATTGTTGCTCCAACTCCTTTAGACACACGCACAGGTCAAATAATTATGCCTGCTGAATTTAGAAAGGATCATTTTGAGGCTTTTACTAAAACAAATGCTGACTCGCCATACTTTTGTGATGCACCCATAACATCTGGAGCTTTGCTACATTTAAATGCTATAGCTACAGTGACACCGCCTGATATCAGACTTTTTATTGACGGAATAGATTTAGACTTTGGTTTACGACTTAGTCAAAAGGGCTTTCATAATATTGTTGTTCCCAGCGCAACTTTGTACCACAACTTTGCAACTCCGATTGAATTCAACTTTTGGGGTATCAAAAAGATACTTCAGCGTTACTCGGCTTTGCGTTACTACTATATATGCCGCAATCATACCTATCTTGAGTTTAAAAATTCTCAAGGATTTTACAAGTTAACTTGCATTTACAGACGCCTTAAAGTCTTAAGTATAAAAGCTTTATCTATTTTACTAGTTGAACACGACAAAAAACTTATAAAAGTTTGGGCTTGCTTTTGCGGTACCTACTATGGTTTTCGAGGAGATTTGAATAGACAGTTTAATAAGAGTGTTGGAAAATGACCAAAACTAAAGATTTTTTTCTTTTTCAATTTCATCGTTTAAACTGTTTTATTGTATCAATCCAATCTTCAAAAAGCTTCAGAAGCAATGACTACCTTTTATTTTTTGGTAGTTAACTATTACTCCGCCGACTTTATTCGTAAGCTGTTGAAATCAGTTGACTTAGATGGTTGTGATTATGGTGTAATCGTTGTAAACAATGCAATTGCTGATATTGAGATTCGAACTTTAGCACAGACATAA
>JAAHIC010001022.1 GCA_010671965.1 Leptolyngbya sp. SIO4C5 | reverse complement strand
GCCAATCGTGGCGGCTGAAGCCACAAAGGTCATCGGGACGGTGATGACTTCGTCGCCAGGATTGGCTATACCGGGGCACGGGCAGTTCTTGTCGATATAGACCCCCATACCTACACTCTTGATCCGACCCAACTAGAAGCTGCTATTACCGATAAAACTCAAGCTATCATTCCGGTTCATCTCTATGGTCAACCGGCAGATATGGATCCTATTTTAGCGATCGCCCGGCGGCACAATCTCCTCGTTATTGAGGACGGTGCCCAAGCTCATTTGGCTCAGTATCGCGGTCAACCAGTAGGCAGGCTGGGAGACTTGGGCTGTTTCAGCTTTTATCCTGGTAAAAATTTAGGGGCCTGTGGTGAAGGGGGCATGGTCGTTACTCAAAATGCAGAATATGCCCGTGAAGTGCGTATCTATCGGGACTGGGGCCAAGACGGTAAGTACAATCACGTTCGCAAAGGCTACAACTACCGCATGGACGCTATTCATGGCGCTGTTCTAGCCGTCAAGCTCAAATATCTTCAGCATTGGACTGACCTACGCCGAAGCTGGGCCGCTCGATACGATGAGCGTCTAGCTGATAGCACCATTATTCGCCCCGCGGTGAGGCCCGACGCTGATCATGCCTATCACCTATACGCTACCCGCATTCGTAACCGCAATCAGGTGCAGCAGCAGCTAGCGGCAAGAGGGATTGAAACCAACATTCACTATCCTACGCCCGTCCATTTGCTGCCAGCTTACCAAGACTTCGGCTATCAGGTTGGAGACTTTCCCGTAGCTGAACAGCTAGCCAAGGAAGAACTCTCTCTGCCCCTATTTGCTGAAATGACGGCAGCCGAGATTGACTTCGTCAGTGAGTCACTAATCGGGATTACTCAGCAGTCAGCTCAAGAACTGGCCCGGTTCTAACGGCAGCTTCATTGACAAAAGTTGTTTGCTGACTGGCACGGAAACTGCAAATCAAGTTGAAGTTAAAAAGGAAGAGGGTATGGCACTATGGACTCCAGCCAAAGCTTGTACATCGTATTTCCGGTTTTAGACGAAGAAGAACAGCTAGAGGCAACTGTCGTCAAAACCCTAAAATTCTGTCACGACAGCCAGATCGTCAATTACAAAATCTGTATTGCTGATAATGGCTCTACCGATCGAACCGAAGAAATTGGCCTAGCTCTGCAAGAACAATTTGCACAGGTCAGCTACGTGAGATTGAATCAGCGAGGAGTAGGACGAGCTTTAAAGGCGACTTGGTCGGTCTGTCAGGCTGACTATGTTGGCTTTATGGATGCTGATCTGTCGACCAGTTTAAAGCACCTCAAACAGGTCTATGAGTTGATCCAAAACGAGCAACCCTTGCTGATCACAGGTTCCCGCTTGAAACGAGGCGCAAAAGTCGAAAAGCGAACTCTGCTGCGCGAAATTATTTCAAGATGCTTTAACTTTTGGCTGCGGGTAAATCTAAGAGTCAAATTTACCGACGGGATGTGCGGCTTTAAGTTTATCCAAAAAAGTTTTTATGAGCAGCTTGCTAGTCAGTTCGAGTTCTCTAATCAGTGGTTTTTTGAAACTGAGCTTTTAGTTCGCGCCGAGTGGCAACGGGTGATGGGTGGTGG
>JAAHIC010001021.1 GCA_010671965.1 Leptolyngbya sp. SIO4C5 | reverse complement strand
CTTCAATCTTTATCTTGAGGTTGCGCCTGCCTTCACTAAAGAAGCGGTAGTTGATCAGCCAGGTTCCTTCTGGCTTCACCCTGGGTGCAGAAGTGGCCAGAAAATCACCTGAATAAAGCGACACTGACTGACCGACATAGCTGCGGTCAGCCCTACCCTCAATCTGAAAAAGCTCCTTGACCTCAACAGACTTAGGCACCTGAGTAAGCTCAATCTTCTGCCGGGGAGTGGGCTTCGGTTCTGGCTCTGGCTCGTCGGTTTCCCAAGCTACTGTCATTCCTCCCGGTGCATCAAGGCGACTAAACCATTCGTGCATCTTGACAATAGTGAGACGATATTCGTCGTTGTAGGGACGCTTCTCGATTTTGTCGATATAGTAGCCCCCCTGCATGAGGTATATGGCCTGTGCCGTTTCTTTTATCCAAGTCCCCATGTTTTAACCGCTTGACCAAACGTTTTTGTTTTCCCTACTTAAGGCAGCTTATGCCACATTTGCAGCAGACTGTCAGGAAGCTTAATTTTTTAACAAAACGGCCCTGCTATGCAAATAGGGGCTAGGCAACCTGCCGCTCCTGTTTTGAAACTTGAGCAATCGTTTCCAGCGTTTCCGCCCTGATCCAGCCCTGTTCAGCAGCGTGCATAGCCGCCATTTCGGTATCCGCAACCACTAAGAACTGAGTACCGATTCGTCTCACTGCCTGCGCGATCGCCTGTAGCTGCCGCTGCCGCTTAGCATTTTGCTGACTCACGTCTCGAATATAAATAGCCAAAATTTGACCTGCAAAGTCTTGGGCAATTTGGGTGTAGATTTCAGCATCCTTTTGGCCACTATCGCCAATTAAAATAAACGGTAAATCAGGATAGCAACGCAGAATAGGCTCAATTTTTTCGCGTTTGTGAGCCATATGGTCAAAGCTCAACAGGTTCTCTATAGACAGTTCAGTATCTTTCAGCAGCAGCGGCCCAGCCGGAATTTCCTGCAGCTCTAAAAATTCCGTGAAAAGGTCATACATGTTCCAGGCACTGCTAGAAACGTAGAAAATTGGGTTAACGGCTAGTTCTTGGTGGCCCTGTTGTAGAGCCTGGTAAAAGGTAGCGACCCCTTTGAAGGGCAAGCGCGTTCGGGCATTTCCCAGGTAGGCAATACGCACCATACGAAAAAAATCGGTCGCAGCCGTATGGACAATCGTATCGTCTATATCACTGATGACGCCAAACTGAGTTGCGGCAGTGGGGACCAGCACAGATCCCCTGTTAATAACTGGTGACTGTTGCGGCGGCTGAGGCTGCAACAATTCTAGGCAGGCGGAATACCAAAGGCGATCGCCATCTAAAGCCTCTTGCAGTTTGATTTCGGCCTGAAAGTAACCTTCACGGTTGGTGACAACCTCTACTCTCTGCTCAGCAAAAGTAACAGCCACTCTGGCATTGGGCACCTCATCGCTCTCAAAGCGACGATACATATTGAGTAAGTTTTTCCAGAGAGAAGCATCTTTAGGTCGTGAACGGATGCCTTCATTCTGCAATACGCGCCCCATCAGCCAGACGCGCTTGGGCGTTCCATAGCTGCGATAAGGCACGATCTTTAGAGGCTCTCGAATATGAAGCAGCTT
>JAAHIC010001020.1 GCA_010671965.1 Leptolyngbya sp. SIO4C5 | reverse complement strand
GCTTTAGATACCGAAATGCTTCTGGTCAAAGCAGTACTCGTACAGTTAAACCAAATAACCTTAAGACAGTTCGTACAACTATCTGCGTAGAAGGATATTGCTACTTACGACAAGAACAGAGAATATTTTCTGTTGAGCGAATGCGGGAGCTAAAGATTGTTATTACTGCTCAAGACAGAGATAGTCAACTAAAATATCGACCGTATATCGATCGTAATTATGATGAACTTGAAAAAGCGACTGAGCTTAACTGGCATGAACTAAAAATTCTTCAAAAAATTTTTCATGAATTAAGTTTTCGCGCAGATGAAAGCTCGGAGAAGTTAAAAAAGAGAGTTGCTCAGCGAATAGAAGATATATTCAACGACTCTGGACAAATACCTTCCAGTAGTTCTATTCCCCAGTTTGAAGATCATCTAATACCTCAAAAAGTACAACGACCGTATTTTAATTGCAGCTTGGACAAGCTTGAAAGAATTTTAAAACTTAATTGGAACGAACTAGAAACTCTTGAGAAAATTTTTCATGAGCTAAAATTTCGCTCCTGTAAGAAGGCAAAAGAACTTGCGGAAAGCGTGGATCAAAGAATTCAAGAATTAGAAAGCAATTTTATAGATTTTGTAGAAGTAGAAAATGGTGAATTTTTTCCAATTTCAGATTCTTCAGATTCCATAGAAGTTATACCAAACGACTTTATTGAAGAAAGCATACAGGATAAGGAAGAAAGCATACAGAATTGTTCAGAGGATGATCCCAACAAGATTTCTGAATTTCCTCTCATTCCTTATAGAAGAGGGTTGCTGAGACATTGTGGGTATAAGGTAGGAAAAGAGGGTTTACCTCAGTTAAAGCGCATAAATATCTTGGATAGCATCTTTTTGTATACTTTGCCCCCAATGGAAGATGCTGAGTATCTACAAGAGTGGGGGAATCCCGCGACAGAAAAGAGACTAAAGAAACTCTCTGATTGCCTAGCGTCATTTGCACGCAATGCAAAGCGAAAAAATAAGGATGGCAGACTTGATCAAGCTATTCAAGATTGGGTAGCTGATTTAAACTACATTCAGGCAACTTACTACAACAAGAAAAATTTTAGGTTTAAGTGGCCTCGGACATAGGGTAAGTCTTTAAATCAAGCAGTAGAGATCTAGCTACAAATAGAGAATTAAAAATTCAATACTGAAGTAATCACAGTCTTAGTGTCGACCTTTCAAGGCTAGTTCACGTTTTGTTGTGAAGTCGCTTTATAAGGTGTCTCTTATCTAGGATAGAAATAGTTGCGTACAGCCCGGCTACCATGAGTAATGCGATCGCTCCTTCAGAAACAGCTTCTTCGTCAAATCGGCTGGTGAGGCTTTATCAGTCACCGATTGGCAAAAAGCTGATTACGGGCGTGACAGGATTAGGGCTAGGCATTTTTGTGCTAGTGCACATGCTGGGCAATCTGATGCTGTTTGTCAGCCCCGCCGCCTACAACGAGTATGCCTACCACATCGAGCAGTGGGGGCCGCTGCTTTACGTCATAGAGCTAGGGCTGCTAACGTTTGTGATTTTTCATGCCCTGCTCGGCATTCAAATTTATCTGGGCGAGCCTTAAGCTTGCCCAGATAAATT
>JAAHIC010000102.1 GCA_010671965.1 Leptolyngbya sp. SIO4C5 | reverse complement strand
CAACGGAATTCAGTATATCCAGCTGGCCAATATGTCTGACCGCCAAGAGGTCACAATTGGTCGCCAGATTGATTCTCAGCTTAAGCGTCAAGGCTTGCGGGTTTACTCAGATGATTCAGCCGTTGATAACTACATTGATGCAATTGGCGCTAGCCTCGTGCCCCACAGCGATCGCCCCGATCTACCCTATAACTTCCAGGTCGTTCGAGATGAGGGCGTCAATGCTTTCGCTACCCTGGGCGGTCAGGTGTACATTCAAGAAGGGCTGATCCGGGAGGCGGCTAACGAAGCCGAACTGGTAGGGGTGATGGCCCATGAAATTGGTCACATTACCGGGCGACATTCCATTGAGCAGATGAAGCAGGTGGCTATTCAGCGGGGAATTCTGGGGGCGCTCGGAGCCAATCAGGATTTGCTGGTCAATATCGGTGTGGAGCTAGCCCTGAATCGACCTAACAGCCGTTCTGCTGAGCGAGATGCCGATCGCCGCGGCTTTGACATGATGGGTCAAGCGGGCTACGACCAGCGGGGTATCCGTGACTTTATGCAAAAGCTAACTGAAGGTGGCTCACCGCCGGAGTTTCTCAGCACACACCCCAACCCTTCCAACCGGGTAGAGTACCTGAATGAGTGGCTGAACGAGGAAGCCGTTCCTACGGCAACGGCGGGCATGAACAATGCTGCTTATCAGGCTCAGGTAAATCAGTTTCTCTAAGTAGCTTTCTGAAGCGGTAGGGTGAGGATGGCGCGTTTTAACGGCGATCGCGCGTCCTGTGAACCTGAAACTATCGCTGTTCCAGCATGTAGCTGCGATAGGCTTGGATCCCCCAAAAAGCGAGATTTTCGCTGATAAGCAGTCGCTCTAATAAATCGGATTTGCTGGCCTTCAGGGCAACAGCTAACAGAGGACTGTCGCCGCCAGTCAGGACGGCTTGACCACTGGGATATCGCTGCCACCAGTCGGCTAGATAATCTCTTATGCCAGCTAGCTGAGTATAAAATACGCCGCTGCGCATGGCTTCAGCGGTATCAAACGCCCAGCGCTGTGGCGGAATCACCTCCCAGCGATCGATATTGGGCAAGGCGGCAGTTCCAGTCGCCAGAGACTGCATTTGCAGCTTTAACCCTGGCAGAATAGCCCCACCTAAAAACTTGTGCTGATCACCAGCGGAAAAAGTGAGCGCCGTTCCCGCATCGACCACCAAAGCTGGCCAGCCATACTGCTTACCTGCGCCGATTAAAGACAAAATGCGATCGATGCCTAGGGTGGCGTATACGTTTTTTAGCCAAAGGCGATCGCGCTCTACCAGCTGTAAACCTCCATAGCCCTGCCACAGAGCCAGTTGGGAAGGAACGACAGAAGCTAGCCAAAGCCGAATAGGACGAACTGTCTGCGGCTCTAAATCAGGAACAGGCGCGAACGTGATCTGACGCCAAGCGGCGGAGTTGAAGCGATTGTGGATTAACGTTGCCACGTCATGGGCATTAAGATGCCGTGTATGCCAGGTGGCCTGTAAATCTTCTCTGGCAAATACGGCCCAGTGCAGGCGCGTATTACCGATTATTAGCGCTAACCAAGCACTAGAATTAGCCATGCGGCATGCCTTTTCCTCATCGGCATAAATCTACCAGTTTTGGCATTGATGCCAGCATAGCACCCTCAAAAAAGCTTAGGTTCAGTCAGTGCTGACTGAACCTAAATAAAAATTGACAAAACTCTAAAGACAGTCTTTCGTTAGCTTTACTACAAAAATCAGAGATGACAAATAATGCAATTAGCTTTCAAAACTACACTTTTGCTTAGGTAACACAGCTCAAATAGCTGAATATTGACCTTCTAAACTAATAGAAACGTCCTATTTTTGTTACGATAAGCAAACTAAATTATTTTAGAGATTTCTGCAGTCATCAAGTCAAAAATGACGCTATATCTAGACTGCTTGATTTATTTAGTTGTTTTGCTTACTGATCAAAGTAACATGGCAGTCCGGCGATTTAAATTGTTATTTACTGAAGTTTACGTGGTTTGCTAGTTCTTGCTGATTGAGCGGACAAATTTACAAGGCCGAAATCATCCTGAAAAGACCAGTTATTAGCCACACTGCTGTTTTCGTCGCCGCATTCGCTGCTGAAGTTCAGCCGTCATCCCGACGCTAGCTTTCTGGTAGAGACGATCAAATTCCCGCTGAAAGTGAGCTGCGACCTGAGCGTTGCGAATCACCAGTAAATTTTCGTCATTGGTTTGATTAGCAGCCTTACTCCAGTTTTGAGAACCAATAATCACGGTGTGGCGATCGAGTACGGCAAATTTGTGATGCAGTTTGTCGCCCGGCGGCAAGGCAGGAGTGCCCACTGTTAAAATCGGCGATCGCCACAGCTTATTATTAGCCTCGTAGCGACAGCGGTGATCGGGAATAGCCACGCCTAGCATATCGAGTCCTTCGCTATAGCTGCGGTACAGAAATTCTGCATCAATCAGCGATCGCACCTGTATTCCGGCCTCTGACTTTTGGGCTAGCTGATCGACAATACCCTGATCGGAGAATACAAACAGCGCTAGATCTGCGGTTTGAGCCACACTGGCTAAAGTCTTGCTAATCAGGCCGTTGACGCTGGCAGGCCAGCCCTGACTAGCAGAGGTTGGCGAAAACTGTACCGTCACGGCAGAGCCAGGCAGCGTCACTTGCCGCGCCGCGCGATAGGGCTTCTGCAGACCAAACAAACTGTCTGTCTGGCCTTGAGGGCCATCGCCCCACATTAGCTCAAATTCTTGGGTAAACTGCTGGGCCAGTTCTGGACTTTGAAGGCGCAGGAGGGCATTGGCATTGCCCCGGGTTTCGGGTGCCACCATATCGCCGTGGATACCGCTAATTGTCCAGTTAGCCGAGCCAGTTAGGACGATGCGATTGTCAATAACGGCAAATTTATGATGCATCAAACCGCTGCCTTTGGAGCCGTCTGCCGTATCGTCCAAAATAGGAATAGCCGCCGCCTGTAAAATAGTGTAGGCATCGCGAGCGGCAACTTCAGCCGGGGCTATGCGGCCATTGCCATCGACATCAATCAGGGCAATCGAGGCGGCTACTTTTTGACGATCGCGTGCGGCGAGTCTGGCAAGATTTTTAGCGTAGAAAGGGCGACTATACTTGTTTTCTAGAATCACCCGCACCCGTACGCCTGCCTGAGCGCGATCGCGTAGGGTCTGAGCAATCTCTGGTAGGTTCAGCTCATGCACCGCTACGTCAATGGAGCTTTGGGCCTGGGCTAATGTCTCAATGATTTCTTGCTCTAAGTTGTCGCCCTGGCGCTTGATCTGACGGTAGGGATCGGTGTAAACATTCGCTTGCGAGTGATTAAAATAAACCTGGATGTAAGGATCCTGCGGCAGGGGTGATAGCTGCGGCGAAACTGCTGAGCTAGAATACCAGCTATTTAATCCTAAAAATATTAAGCAGCCTATGCCAAAGAAAAGTCCCCATCGCAGTTTAGAGAGATTTCGGCGACGCACCATTGGCTCAAAGGAAAAACACCTTTTTTAGTCAGCCCAAGGGAAACTTGCGGCTAACGTCAATCGAGCGCGGTGAAATTGCGTAGCGATCGCCTGGTAGCGCTAGCGGCACTTGTGGCAGCCATTTTGTCGGCGCAAAAAGTTAAACCATCGGCCTTGTTTCAGCATAGGTATTAGCTCCCATGAATATCTCTCGCACAGTCAATTCCTGGTTGACTCACCGCTGGGTGTCGCCTGCCTACAGCGGCTGGGTTCTACTGGGGCTGACTGTTTTCTTCTTTGGCGCTGCTACCAACACGTTAGCGGGTTGGCTTTATGTCATCAGCGGGGTCATGCTGGCGCTGCTGGCGATCGCGGCTGTTTTACCGCCTCGGCTCCTGCGGGGACTGCGAGTTGAACGTTTACCTGTGCGTCCAGTCAGCGCCGGGAATCGGCTCAGGCTAGACGTACGGCTGCGCAATGCCACCGCTCAGACCAAGGGGATGCTGCAAATTTGCGATCTGATTCCCCCGGCGTTAGGCGGTATGCAAACCCAAGCGATCGCCCAGCTCAAACCCGGCAATACCTATCACTGGCAGCTTGAGTGTTTTGCCAAAAGCCGAGGCCTTTACCACTGGCAAACCGTTCAGCTCCGCACAGCCGCGCCCTTCGGTCTGTTTTGGTGCCACCGCGATCGCCCAGCCAAAGTCACTGCGATTGTCTATCCAACCGTATTGCCGCTGTCTCAGTGTCCACTGCTTGACCAGCCGCTGGGGCAGGCTCAAACTCAGCGCTGGCTGGGCGATCGCCACTATCAAAGCGCCACTGAAGGCGTTACCCGCTCCTTACGGCCCTATCGCTGGGGCGATCCTACCCGGTTAATTCACTGGCGCACCAGTGCCCGCTATGGCGACTTGCGGGTACGGGAACTGGAGCACTTTAGTCAGGCCCAGACTCTTACCCTTTGCCTAGACAGCGCCACTATCTGGCAGCATGACAATTTTGAACAGGCCGTTATAGCTGCGGCTTCACTCTACTGCTACGGCTTACAGCGGGGCATCACCGTTGCCGTTTGGACGGCTCAGACAGGTTCGCTCCGTGAAAAAAACGCCGTTTTGAGGACCCTAGCTGCCGTGAAGATGGCTGAACCAATTAGCCACGCTCTTCCCTCAGGTCAGCTTATTTGGCTCAGCGAAACGCCCAATTCTCGGATATCGCCCACCAACAGCTATTGGATTCGCTGGCAAAATGCGGCTGTCCAGCGGATTACTCAAGCCAAAAGTCATCCACCTTATTTACAAATTGATGCCGCTTTGCCGCTGGTCCCGCAGCTGCAGGCACTGGCTAATATATCGAGTAGGCCCGGAAGTTAGCACCGGCACTCAGGCAAACAGAAAAGGGGTGTGCGGATTAACCGCACACCCACTCCTACTCCAGCTACAGCACAACTTTTTGACTAGGCAATTTGGTGCATTTCATCTTCTAGCTGCCGCACTAGAACTTCATTTCCCTTAGCGCGGGCAACCTCTAGCCGATGCATTAGGCTGCGACGAATATTTTCCTGGTGCATGTGAGCCGATTCTCTCAGCAGTTCGCGGCGAGCATCCGCCATCGAATTGGTGCGCTGTGAAAAGCCAGCTAGCTTGGCGAAAATAGATTCGGTTGGGGCTGCAGCCGGTTCTACCTGTCCTTTAGAATTGGTCTGATAGGCCACGCCTCTGTAGCTGAGCGTTGCCACTGGCTGCGGGATAGGAACGTGCCGGACGTAGCTGTATTGCAAAGGCCGTCCGCGATACTGACAGAGCAGCTCGCTTTCGGTCACTTCCAAAGCAGGAGGATTGTAATCGTATTCAACGCCGCGATAACACAGTTTCATATAGTTTGTCTCCAGAGATGTTAGCTCTCAACTTGTAAAAATTGAGCCGCGTTCCTTCGGGCTAACTCCCTACTTCCGTCTTTACCTTAAGTCTTGCCACAAAGACAAGGCTTAGAAAGATGAACGATTTTCTATTTCTGTATTCAATTATACTATTTACCGCTATTGTCAACAACTCATGAGGTATTTACTTAATAGTCCCCAAAGCCTTGTGTCATAGCGACTTCACGATTTGGAAACGTTTAGAACACAGGATTTTTATATAAAAATTTATTCCCATAGTTTCAGCGCTTTGACCTCTGTTCCACAAGCTGCTGCGCTGAATCAAACGGTCAAACCGGGCTAGCTGGCTTAAATTGAGGGCAAATGACCCGATTTGAGCCGAAAAGGAATAGCCTGCTCGCAGCGATCGCCCAACGATATCGTTTATCCTGAGAAGGTACGGTTTACGTAACTTAATTTTTTAGCTGATTAGCTGACAGCTTCATGAACTGCATTATTCACCGCCGTGCTCAGTTTTCAGCCAGCCATCGGTACTGGTTGCCTGAGCTGAGTGAAGCGGAAAACCGAAAACGCTTTGGCCCATGTGCTCAAGCGCCCGGACACGGCCATAATTATGTCCTGTATGTCTCTATGGCCGGAGAGCTAGACGAGTATGGCATGGTGCTTAATCTATCGGACGTCAAGCAGACGATTAAGCGAGAGGTCACCAGCCAGCTTGACTTTGCCTACCTCAATGACGCTTGGCCCGAATTTCAAGCGGCTTTGCCAACGACGGAGAACATAGCTCGCGCCATTTGGCACCGCCTAGCGCCTCATTTACCCATTACGAATATTCAAATATTTGAAAACCCAGAACTCTGGGCTGACTACCAGGGAAACGACATGGAAACCCATCTGACAATCAGTACCCACTTCAGCGCCGCCCATCGCTTAGCACATCCCAAGCTCAGCTATGAGGAAAACTGCGAAATCTATGGCAAGTGCGCTCGCCCCCACGGTCACGGGCATAACTACCATCTAGAAGTCACTGTTCAGGGTGAAATTGATCCCCGTACGGGTATGATTGCCGATTTAGCTGAGCTACAGGCCATCATTGATGACTTTGTAGTTGAACCTTTTGACCACACTTTCCTCAACAAAGACATTCCCTACTTCATGGAAGTTGTGCCCACGGCTGAGAACATCGCCGTGCACATTCGCAATCTGCTGCAGGCACCCCTGCGGGAAACGGGAGTCGAGCTGTACAAAGTAAAGCTGATCGAGAGTCCGAATAACTCGGCAGAAGTTTACTGCAGCGAGCCTAAAGATCTAGCGGCTAGTCAGGCGCAAAGCCAGCCAGAGCTAACTGCTGTCTAAAACCTACGTTTACTGACGTTTAATTGCGCCTACCGACTCAGTACAGATCCAACATAGATCTATCTACAGAGAATTACTTGGAGGCCGTGACAACCCGCTTACGTAGAGACTCAGCTCTGCGTTTAGCGGTTTGATTTTTGGGTTCATGCTCAAGCGCGGCTTCGTAGGCTTCTAGCGCCTGAGTGGTAAGCTGCTTTTGCTCGTAGCTATGGCCTAGATTGTTCAGGGCTGTGACGTAGTTAGGGGCTATCTTGAGAGCATCTTTGTAATTACGGATGGCCAAGTCGTATTGCTCTTGAGCAAAATAGGTAAAGCCCAGAGCGTTGTAAACAATGGCGGCGTTTTCGGTTTCTTCCTCAGAAAGATTTTTAAGGGCCTGTTGTAAATAAAGAGCAGCTTGCGTATAGAGCTTTTTATCCAACAGGAGGCTGCCGAGTTCGTAATATTCCTGGGCTGTTCCCTTCTCTTTAGTGAGCTTATTTTGTAACCGCGACAGCGTCGTTTCGATACGGCGAGTCCTCAGCACCTGACGCAGGACAAAAAAGGCGGCTACTGCCAGTAGTACCAGCAGCACCGATAGATAAATGATTAAAAAATTGCTGTTCTCCATGCCAGCCATATTTTCGTTAGCCGTTTTTATGATCTGCAACTATCTTGACACGGGATTGCGCTCCCCATCAGTCTGACAGCTTTAAACAAGCTGAATCCTCGACCAAAACCGTACGGGGCAGGGCCCAGTAATCAGCCCTCTCGTCTAGCCAATCTTCGCGGCACCAGCGATAGAGGGCCGTGTTGACCAATCGCCGCAGTGGATCAAACTGGGTTCCCTTTGGCATAACCACGGCTAGCGGTTCAGCCGAAATCGCTCCCGGCAGCAGACGGTATTCCGGCTGTTCTTGTACCCAACCGGCCAAAACTGAAATATCTCCGGCAAAGGCAACGGCCTGCTCTTGCTGTAAAAGTTGGCGAGCCTGCTGATAGGAGGTCGCGGGGATGAGCGGGCTGGTCGGCAAGATGTAGCGTAGCGCGCTGATGGCGCTAGAGCCATCGAGTACCGCGATCGCTCGGCGCTGCAGGTCATCAAGCGCCAAAATGTCAGAGCGACGAGTGACAAAACCCGTGCCGTCAAAATAGTAAGGAAAGCTAAAGCTGACAACGCGCGATCGCGCCTCAGTCACCGTTACGGCGGCGATCGCAATGTCTACGCGGTCTTCTAGAACAGCGGGCAAACGCTCCAGGTTAGGCAGTGGCTGTAAGACGAGGGCGTCGGGATCATCAAAAATCTCTGCGGCTAGGCGACGAGCAATGTCAATCTCAAAACCAACCAGTTCCCCGGTGGCATCTCGAAACCCTAGAGGCTGACGGTTATCCTTTACGCCCACGATTAAATGACCGCGCGCCTCAATTTCTGAGAGCTCAGCGGCAAAAGCGGGAGCACCCATGAGTACTCCCGCCACAATACCAAAGCTAAAAGCTGTCCTGAACATATTCAAGACCTACTAGTCCGGCACAGGCAGTTGAAATGAGGTTGAAGCCGAA
This sequence comes from Leptolyngbya sp. SIO4C5, assembly GCA_010671965.1. Lineage (GTDB taxonomy): Bacteria > Cyanobacteriota > Cyanobacteriia > Phormidesmidales > Phormidesmidaceae > Sphaerothrix > Sphaerothrix gracilis. The sequence continues at coordinate 1,672 of JAAHIC010000102.1, read as the reverse complement.
AACGCTCTAGGCTAGTTTTTCCGATTCAACCAGACGGCTCGACTTATGACTTAGTGGCGAGTTCAACTACTTGGCTAAAGCTGCTGGGATCTAAAACTGCCATTTGCGCTAGCATCTTGCGGTTGAGCTGAATATCTGCCTGCTTCAGCTTGCCAATGAGCTGGCTATAGCTGATGCCGTTTTGACGGGCAGCTGCGTTGATGCGGGTGATCCACAGGCGACGAAAATCGCGCTTGCGGTTGCGGCGATCGCGATAGGCATACCGCAGCGCCTTCATCACCTGCTGGTTAGCCGTGCGGAACAGCTTAGAATGAGAGCCTCGAAAGCCCTTAGCTAGCTTCAATACTTTTTTGCGGCGTTTACGAGCGACATTGCCGCGCTTAACACGTGCCATTTACTTTAGTTTCCTCAACAGCTTCGACTTTGACTGAGTTGACCCGTTCTTCATAATTTTGAGGGAGAAGCCGACACCGGCAAACTCCTTTTATGAGAGCTGGCTACGATTGGAGCTTCAGGCCCCAAAATCTGCTACGCCCTATAGATAAGGCAGCATGGCTTCAACATTTTCCACATCCGCCTCATGCACAACAGTTTTCTGAGACAGACGACTTTTACGAGCTGTTGACTTGTGCTCTAGCAAGTGGTTTTTGAAGGCTTTGCGGCGCATGATCTTACCGCTGCCGCTGCGGCGAAAGCGCTTGGCCGCTGCTCGGCGAGTTTTTAGCTTTGGCATGATCTTCTAAAATTAGACACAGTCTTAAATCATACTACTCGTAAACAGATCTGTACAACTCTCCGACAAAAGCGATTGTCGCTGGTTGAGAAAAAAAGACGTTTTTTTAGGCTGAGGTGATGGCGAGCAGCCATTAGGGAGGTTACTTGATGAGACTTGTTTTGCTAGGCGGGCCGGGAGCGGGCAAAGGCACCCAGGCTCAGCGGCTCAAAGAGGACTTGGGAATTGTCTGGATTTCGACTGGGGACGTACTGCGACAGGAAATCGCCGCTGGCAGCGCCTTGGGCGTGCAGGTGAAAGCGGCAGTAGAACAGGGAGACTTGGTCAAAGACGAGACAATCATCAAGCTAATGCGGCAGCGCCTACAGCAGCCAGATGTTGCTTCCGGCTGGCTTTTAGATGGCTATCCGCGCACCGCTTTTCAGGCTGAAGAACTCGACTTTTTGCTGGAAGATCTTGACCAAAAGCTCAATCGAGCCATTTGGCTAGAAGTGCCAAAGTCGGTTTTAACGGCGCGATCGCTGGCCCGATCTCGGACTGACGATCATCCTGAGGCAATCGCCCGCCGCATTGAGCTGTCCTACGAGCAAACCCTGCCGATGCTAGATTATTACGACTATCGCCAAAAGCTGCTCAGAATTAACGGCAATCAGCCGCCAGAACAGGTTTGGCAGAGCCTACAGCAGGCCCTCAGCACCGTAGAATCAGATTAGAACTCTTAAACTCAATACCTATGCCTCCTCGCTGGCCCCGTGAACCCGACCGAGAAAATGATCCGGCTTACCGCAAATTAGACGATCGCATGAACTTTGCGGTTCATGTCGCTGCCTTTGCCGCTGTCAACTCAGGGCTGTGGTTTTTTCACCAGGTAAATCCGCTGTGGGTTCCCTGGGTACAGTGGGCCAGCAGTCCTATGCCCCAGACGGCTGTAACCCACTG
>JAAHIC010001019.1 GCA_010671965.1 Leptolyngbya sp. SIO4C5 | reverse complement strand
GCACGCCGTCGAGCCCGGTGCGACCGACCAGCACGATGCGGGCCGGGCCCTCGGGCCGGGCTTCGCCCGTGCCGTGGCTCGCACCGTGGTCGACGGCGTGCTCGCCGCACCGTCGAGCACCGAGCTGGTCCGCGTGCGCAGCGGCATGGAACTCTACTGACTATGAGAAAGGTATTTTTAACAACTGCCGCGGCCCTCTTCAGTTTCGTCCCCGGTACGATCACTCATGCTGTTCGCGCAGAAAATTTTTATTTCACGCTGGAAAATCAAACTAGCCGAACGCTAGTTGAGCTATATCTCAGCCCCCTCAACAGCGCCGACTGGGAAGAAAATATCTTGTTCTCGGCTGTTCCCCAGGGGGGCGGTGGCATGATTGAGGTAGAGGAGCTAAATACTTGCCAATACAAGATCTTAGCCGTGTTCGCAGACGACGTACTCGTTGAAGACTACGAAGTCAACCTCTGTGAACTTAATACTTATACTCTAGTTGATTCAGTCTTTGAGTAAGTGCTCTAATCTGGGCTATTTGAAATTTTCGTCAGTTTTTTCAGCCTGCGGGCTGCAGCCTCTTCAAATCCGCTTTGCACCCAGAACAGTCATGCTCGTGGCGGCCAGGAAGAATAGTTTTCAGCTACCAATTACTAGCTACGAGGGCATGCGCTCAGTCTTACTCCCTTGGTTAACCAAAAGAAACTAGGAGATGGCAGGTACACCAATCTCAAAGTGGATATGGTTGTCATGTCCCCTTATATATTGGCTCAGTCCCTCATTAATTAACTGGGGATCGTTAAAGAAAACTCGTGTGACCAAACGCTGCGATCGCAGCGCCTGAATAATCGCGCGGGTAGCAGCGCGATCGTAGTTGCTGCTTTGCCAAGTGGTTCCGTAACTGCCATCAGTGCGCGGAATTGAAAGATCGCAGGCATTGCCGCATTGATGACCGCTGTGGTCAGGAGTGTAACCACCGCTGGGATAGCTGACATCGTTGACCGGAATTAACGAAATCGACCGCCGTCCTTGGCGATGATTTTTCTCATAGTGTTCGCCCGCCGCAATGATCACGTCTACCAGCCAACTGGTGCCGTAGTCGTGCTGATCGCTCAGATCAGCCCGCTCAAAGTTGATAAAACCATCTCCCTTAATCGGCATCAACATCCATTTAGGCGCATTAGCCGCTTGGAGAAACTGATGCGTTCTTTGCCCGACATCAATTCGCCCATCCCCGCCCAGCGTAGTCCTACCCGCAATAACTGACTGAAAAAGCTGAATCGCTCGCAGCATTCCGGAATCAACATAAATTCCAGGCCGAAAAAAAACGTACCCTAGTTCCGCTAAACGTTCTTTGACTTGCAAAACATCTTCAGCATAATTTTTCCCGCCCCGCCCCACGCTGCCGCTCAAAGAAATCACTTTAGCTTCTGGCTGGGGATCGACAACCTCAATCACGAAGTCTATGCTTTGATCTTCAATCTTTATCTTGAGGTTGCGCCTGCCTTCACTAAAGAAGCGGTAGTTGATCAGCCAGGTTCCTTCTGGCTTCACCCTGGGTGCAGAAGTGGCCAGAAAATCACCTGAATAAAGCGACACTGGCTGACCGCAGCTATGTCGGTCAGTCAGTGA
>JAAHIC010001018.1 GCA_010671965.1 Leptolyngbya sp. SIO4C5 | reverse complement strand
TAGCGGTTCGCTGATAGTCCTGATTGAGCTGCATCAGGTCACGCTCTTTCCTGACTTACCTTTCCTTGAAGACTTTACCCAAACCATCGGTGAGATTTTTCCCAGAGATTTCTTAGCCCTGCCCAACAAAATGCGTAAGCTGGCGGCCTGGTTCGGCCCGCTGCAAAATTTTTTGTACGTTGACACCGATATTCTGCTGTTCCGTCCCATCACCGAAACGCTTGACTTTTTAGCTCAGGCTGACTTCATTTGCTGTGACTATCACTCCACTGGGCGAGGGCTGGCCGATGTCTTCTCAGAACAGGTACTAGAGCAGCAAATTTTCTCGACAGCAGCGCTACAAGACGTCTTCAACAGCGGCTTCTGGGGATCTAAAAAAGACACGATTACGCTAGAGCAGATGTATGGCCTGCTGCGGGAATGCGCTCAGCATCGAGAATACTTCGATTTTTCCAGCGGCACCACCGATCAGCCGCTAATGAACTACCTCGTGCTGCAGGCGATTCCGTCGCGGTTGAATTTGACCCAGGCCGTTGAGCATGAACCGGGAAGCTGGGCCGGATCCTCTCATTTTCAGCGCAAAGACCACAAACTCTACGATGGAGAAACGCCCTTACGCTATCTGCACTGGGCCGGAACTCCCATGCGCACCGGCGGGCCATACCGCGATCTTTGGGAGTACTACCGCTATCTGCATAATCCCGGCGAGCGGCCAGCGGCGGCAGATACGCCGCCGCGCTGGCGTACTTGGATGACCCAGCTCAAGCAGACTCTGAAGAGGTAAAGCCTAAATAGGCAAACCTAAACAAGGGTACTGTAGATTGCTGTCGGGCATAGCCGCAACGCCCCGTTGGCCAAGCTTTAAGACATGGCACTGCTGACGGCAAACTGCCTGTCTCCGTGAAAACCCATCCTGCGGTAGACGATTAAAGATCCTGATTATCCTTAACCTGAGCATGGCTAAAATTTAATCTGGTTATTGGTCTTTATGAAACATCAGTTCAAAGTTCCTAGTCTCTCTGCTGACTCCGCTGACAAGGTTAAAGAAATTATCTTAACGGCTGAACCCAAAGCCTCAGTTGATTTAGACTTGGATCAAAAAGTAGTCATGGTAGAAACCGAAGCATCAGATGAGTCTCTGCGTCAACTGATTGTCTCGGCTGGGCACGAGGTTGCTTAGATCAATTCTTAATTGCCGTCAGGCCGATTCTGCTCTCTTGCAGGTAATAGGTTAAATCAGCCAGAGAACTTAAAAATAGGTTCTCTGGTTTTCAATTTAGGGGCTCTTATTTGAAGTTATGGCTACCAGATGGGTAAGCTGAGCTTTAGAGTCTTTGCGTGCTGTCCGTGCCAAAAGTTAGCGTTTGCATTCCGACCTATAACCGGGCTAAGCTCCTGCCCTATGCGGTCAACAGCGTCTTAAACCAGACGTATCCTGATTTTGAGTTGCTGATCTGTGACGACGCCTCACCGGATAACACAGCGGCTATCGTCCAGCAGTGGCAAGACCCTCGGATTCGCTACATTCGTCATCCGCAAAACATTCAGCGCAGTCGCAATATGCGCTCTGGGTTTGAGACCGCCACCGGGGACTATTTCATCAAGTTTGACGATGACGATA
>JAAHIC010001017.1 GCA_010671965.1 Leptolyngbya sp. SIO4C5 | reverse complement strand
TCTTTCTATTTGGTTTCTACTCAATTTACCTGAATCTTTAGGGTATCTTGAGGCGTGGATAAAATTTGTGTTTAAGTCATAAATTTCAGGTATGTCTAAAGTTGCTGCCGTTGTTGTTACTTTTAATCGCAAAGCACTGCTAATTCGCTGCTTAGAACTCCTGCAACAGCAGACGAGAACTGTCGATAAAATTATAGTTATTGACAACGCTTCTAGCGACGGCACGCCTGACTTATTGCAAGACAAAGGCTATCTTGATAATTCGCAAATTGACTATGTCCGACTGCCCGCAAATACAGGTGGAGCAGGCGGATTCCATGAGGGCATGAAGCGGGCTCACACAGCAGGTTATGACTGGCTCTGGCTGATGGATGACGATGGCTATCCTGCACCGAACTGTTTAGAGAAGCTGCTGACAGTTAGCGATCGCTTTGAGGTCATCGGCTCCACCGTGCTTTCGACTGAGGATGCTAGTAAGCTGGCGTTGAAGTTACGTATTCTTGACGCTCACGGAAACTTTGCTATTCGTCAGTATATTCAAACTTATGAGCAGCTCCTAGCTGCCGCCCCAGGAGGTATTTATTCTGGATTTGCTAACTTTTTCAACGGCGTTCTGATTAATAAAGAGATTGTTGAGCAAATTGGCTACGTCCAAAAAGAGCTATTTATTTGGGGTGACGAATACGAATACTTTATTCGTATCAAACAGGCAAACTATAAAATCGCTACCAAATCAGATGCTTTTTACTACCATCCAGAATCTTTGTTCAAATTCACGGAGATAAAGCACTATCACTATTTCAGAAACCTGTTTTACATTTATCGGCAGTATGCCGACTCAATGTACTCTGGTAAAGCCAAGTATCTGTATCCTTTCTATACGTTGATCACCTGTCTGCGATCGCTGCCCTCTTACTCCCCGCAGTACCTCAAAAAAATACTAATCGCTATTTTTTGGGCAACTCAGGGGCAGCTTCAGCCTTTTTGAGTAAGCTGACAGTTAGGTCTTTTGTTTAGAATTTTAGTTCTGCGCTGAGTGCAATCATTTTAATCTTGATCAATCTGACAGTATAGATGTCCTGCTAGTGGTGGATCAGGCATATCTGCTGTCACCTTTCGATCAGATTCAATGTGGTGAATAGAATAGCCTTTTTGGATTAAGGGATAGATCAGGTTTTGCCAGTATTGAGTCCGCTCCGCTGTCATCAAAAAGCCATGTAGCTCAATGAATAGATCCGGCCGAGTTTGGCTAAGAAGCTGTTCCATGCCCTTGAGAATATTCGGTTCAAACCCTTCTACATCGAGTTTAATAAAGTCCGGCAGCGGCAGCTTATGAACTTCTCGCTGGTGATCAAGCGTGTCAACAGGCACTGCAATCTGTTGTACCTGATTGTCTTGATGCTGTGTCTGCTGAACTTCGGTATGTAAACTGCCAGAACCTGCCTCTACACTGCTAAACATCAGCTTTAGCTGACCTGGTGCGTCTCCTAGAGCAATGTGAATCACCTGAACGTTGGCAAACTGATTGAGAGCAACGTTTTTTAGAACCCGTTCGTAGTTAACAGGATTTGCTTCAAAAGTATAGACTTTGCCGCTTTTGCCAACAGAGCGGGCAAAAAATAGGGA
>JAAHIC010001016.1 GCA_010671965.1 Leptolyngbya sp. SIO4C5 | reverse complement strand
AATTACCAAAGTAGACGGCAAGGCCAAGGTCAATATCGATTTAACATCCAAAGAAGTTATGGCTGAAACTGAGGCCAGTGAAGCTTCAATTCGGCAGGCCATTCAAGCAACTGGACACACAGTTGCCTAACTAACCAAACACAGCGGGTTGCGCCTGTAAGCGGGTCAAGATTTGCATCACCCGTCGATAGGCTGCTTGACGCCCCTGCTGATAAAAACAGTCAGCCGCCTGATTTAGATCGGCGATCGCCTGCGGGTGATTGCCGATTTGCTGATAAATCATGGCGCGATTCAGGTAGGTTTGGGCGTGCTTGGGCGCTAACTCCAGCACTTGATCAAAATAGGCTATGGCCGCTAGTTCATGTCCTTGCTGGTGACAGGCACAGGCTAAATTAAACAAAGCCCGCGTGTCGGCTGCGTTGTACTGGATTGCCTGGATAAAATCTTGCTTGGCGGCAGTAGACTCCTGCTGCTGCAGATAAGCTACGCCACGATCGTCGTAAATCGCGGCCAGGCGATCGGCTGCTAGCGAGGGACTCACCTGTAGGGACTGGCTGTAGTCGGCGATTGCTGCCGAATAGTTGGTGAGGCCAAACTGAGCTAGGCCGCGATTGTAGAAAGCGCGGTAATCATCCGGTTTGAAACTCAGTACCTGAGTGTAGTCGGCAATCGCTGGCGCATACTCCCCTAGGCGATAGTGAGCTAAGCCACGATTCAAATAAAATTCAGCCGAGTTGGGCTGATGCTGCAGGGCTTGGGTGCAGTCTACGATCGCCTGCGGATAGAGATCGAGCCTGAGATAGGCCAGACAGCGATTGCCATAGGCCGCAGCTAAATGCGTATTTTGCTCAATTGCCTCGGTAAAGGCGGCGATCGCTTGCGGATATCTCTGAGCTATCAAAGCCTCAATGCCCTGTCGAAAGCTGCTGGGACCGAGACTTGCGGCTGCCCAGACAGGCGTGACTGAGACGGCCAGACAGCAAATAGTCACCAGGCTGAAAAGCAGTATTTTTCTCAGGCAAAAAGTCATAAATTCTTTTAGCAGCATGAGCTTTGGCTTTTTAATGTCGCAGTCGCCAACTAGCCTCTTTATTAGTCAGGACTTACGCGCTTGACGAGGTTGCAACTAATTGCGAGATCCCCCCGGCGATCGCCACCTTATTAAGGGAGGCAGGGGGGGATCCGGGCCCTACCGCTAATATCTCGAACGTCGAGAGTAGTTAAGTAGACGAACCTACCAGCCTTTTTCGGCCTGATCTAAAACATACTCAGCAACGCTTGCAATTTGATCTGCCGTTAGGCGTCCCTTGAAGGCAGGCATCGCATTTTTGCCGTTAGTCACCTGATGGGTAATCGCATCGAGTGAAGCCATTTCGTACTGATCTAAATCGCTTTGTTTGAGGGTTTTGGCGGCGTTAACCACGTTGCCACCGCCCATATGACAAGCCGCACAGTTAGCCGAGAAAACTCTAGCGCCCTCGGCAATATCAGCCGCAGCCGGTGCGACAAACAGCCATAGACTGCTGGCGATCGCTAAGCAAAACAATAAAACTCGTTTCATACAAAGTGTTCTCCTCAAGGCCCAATTGACTCACTCATCATGCCGGTGGGATTAGGCGGGGTCAA
>JAAHIC010001015.1 GCA_010671965.1 Leptolyngbya sp. SIO4C5 | reverse complement strand
CGGCATGGTAAATCGCCGTCAATCAAGAGCAGGAGGGATAAAGTTCTGGTGCGCCTATCAGCAGCCAACGTCTTGCCTGATCAATACGGGCTATTATGAGCCGATATCTGATGTCGATGGGGATAGACGATGCTCCTTTGCCTATCCTACAAGCTACTGCGATCGCGGCAGACGTTAAGATATCGATTTAGTGCGGTGTTGCAATGGTTCTAGCATTGGCTTGGCCGACTGCCCTGTTAACTAGTGATATTTAGCTAGCGAAAAATTTTCTGGAGCAAATTGTGTGAGCTGGTTCTTACTTGCAAGCTGCACCGCTTTTTTTGAAGCCAGCAAAGATATTTTCAGCAAGCGCAGCCTTAATCAGCTCAACGTCTACCTAGTGGCTTGGGCCTGGCCGGTTTTGACGACGGTTTGCCTACTGCCCGCGATCGCCTGGGACGGACTGCCCGCCCTTCAGCCTGGCTTCTGGATAGCACTGGTCGCCGGAGGACTGCTTAACACCCTAGCGTTTTTGCTTTATATCAAAGCTATCTCCACTTCAGACGTTTCCCTAACAGTACCCTACGTCAGCTTTAACCCCCCTATTCTTGGGTCTGACCTCTCCTTTTATTGTGCAGGAGACCGCAGGCTGGGCCGATGTAATGGGAGGGCTGCTGATTGTGCTAGGAGCCTATGTGCTGAACTGGCGATCGCAGCATCGCAGCCTGTTTGCGCCCTTTCAGGCTTTTTGGCAAGAGCCGGGGCCAAAGTTAATGCTAGGCGTGGCCTTCATTTGGAGTATTACCGCCAACATTGATAAGGTTGGAGTGCAGAATTCATCCCCGCTGTTTTGGCTGGTGGCGCTGCACGCCTTTATTGGCGTAGGCATGTTGCCCATCGTGCTGCAGCGAGTCTCAGCGCCGGTCAATCAGCTGCAGCGCCATTTCAAGCTGCTGTTGCCCATTGGCTTAGCCCAGATGATTGCCACGACCTGTCAAATGAACGCTCTGCAGCTCACCCTAGTGGCCCATGTGATTTCGGTGAAGCGCACCAGTACGCTCATAGCAGCTCTGATGGGACATCTAATTTTTCAGGAACCAGGAATTCGCAAGCGGCTGTTGGGAGCAGGGATCATGCTAGCTGGCGTATTTCTAATCTTGGGACAGTAGATTGATGACAACACAGCTCCTCCTCTTTCGCCACGGTAAATCCGATTGGAAAGCAGACTTCGATCACGACCATCAGCGCCCGGTTGCCAAACGCGGCATTAAGGCAGCTAAAGCCGTGGGTAAATTTCTGGCGGCTGCCAACCAGATACCTGATCAGGTAATCACCTCATCAGCAGTGCGGGCGAAAACAACGGCAGAACTGGCGATCGCGGCGGGTAGCTGGCCGGGTTCGCTGCAGGTAACTCATGACCTATACGAAGCCTCTGCCGATCAGGTTTTACAAGTCATTCATCGCGTATCCGATAAAGTTGAGCGCCTAATGCTAGTAGGCCATGAACCAACTTGGTCTATGACCATCAATCCCAGCACGACGATCAGGGCGATGAACACCGCCCCGACGACCTTGTACTGGCTCTTGAGGTAGGCCATCGCGCCGTCGCGGACAGCCTGGGCGATGCGGACGGTCTCGCCCTCGCCC
>JAAHIC010001014.1 GCA_010671965.1 Leptolyngbya sp. SIO4C5 | reverse complement strand
GGCAAGGATCCAGTACAGCACTGTGCTCTGTTCGCACCGTAATAATATGCCGACCCTGATTAAAATAAGCTTCGGCGACTCCTTTAATTGCTAAGTTGTCGGCTTCGGTAGCGCCGCTGGTAAACACAATCTCCTCAGGAACAGCCCCGATGGCCTGCGCTAAGCGTACGCGCGATCGCTGCACAGCCGCCTCCGCTTCCCAGCCGTATTGATGCAGGCTGCTACCAGGATTGCCAAAATACTCCGTAAAGTAAGGCGTCATGGCCTCTACTACTCGTGGATCGACGGGCGTTGTGGCATGACAGTCAAGATAAATCGGGCGATGTGGCATCAGTTAGCCTCTCAAAATTGCGGCAGCTAGCCAAGAACTGATCTACTCAAGATCTAATCGCATACTAATATCTAGCCATTTAGCCTGAGTAATAGGCGCGCTGGTAGAGATGTAATCTACACCTGTCTGCGCTACGTCACGGATTGTTGTCAGGGTTATATTGCCAGAGGCTTCTACCTTAATGCGATCGCTCTGTTGGCGAATCAGCTCCACGGCCTGCTGCATTTCATCAAGCGGCATATTGTCGAGCATAATAATGTCTACTTTCTGGGCCAGTGCAGCTTTGACCTGCGTTAAATTCTCAGTCTCTACCTCAATAGATAGCGGGTAAGGCATGTGAGCGCGGACTTGAGTGACAGCCTGTTCAATGCCACCAGCCGCCGCAATGTGGTTGTCTTTGAGCATGACTGCATCATCTAGTCCCATCCGATGGTTAACAGCTCCTCCTACGAAGGCCGCATATTTTTCTAGCACCCGTAATCCGGGCGTTGTTTTACGGGTATCGGCGAGCTGGGCTGAGGTACCTGCCAACTTTTCAACATACTGATGGGTGAGCGTAGCGATGCCGCTCAGCCGCATCGCTAAATTGAGAGCTACCCGCTCACCCGTCAGCAGCGCCTCTAAAGGACCATGAAACCGCGCAATTATTTCGGAGGGTTGGCATTCATATCCGTCAGACTGGCTAACCGCAGCAGTTACCCTAGGATCTAGCAGTTGAAACACGCGCGCTGCAACTTCCAATCCGGCAAGAACGCCGGACTGCTTCGCCACCCAAACCGCTTTACTCATGCGACTCTGTCCCTGCAAGATCCCTTGAGTTGTGCGATCGCCTCGTCCCACGTCTTCAAGAAGCCAGCTTTGCAGCAGCGGATCGAGAACTAACCAAGAAGGCAGCATAGGTTCAACGGGTTGAATGCAACAACTTCTAGCATAGAGCGCTTGCTTCACTCCAAGGTGAGCCAGGTATCCCTGCGTTTTGACTGACCTGCTCGCAGAAAATTTTCTACGAAATTTCCTCAAAACGGGCGGTAAAAGCGCCAAGTTTCCGGACGCGATCGACTCAACACCTTACAAATAAAGGCTTTATTCCCTCAAAAAAATATTTTTCAGAAACCCGTTGACAGAAACGAAAGGGTGTCGCTATATTAGTAAAGCGCCTGAAGGGGGGACACGGAAGTGAAGTCCTGGGGGGCGAGCCGGACCTAGACAGTTAAATAGTTTGAAAGCCACCGGTCTGAACTCAAGTCACCAACTCTAGTCCATTCGGTATGCCGTCTTCTGCTGGAAAAAAAAAA
>JAAHIC010001013.1 GCA_010671965.1 Leptolyngbya sp. SIO4C5 | reverse complement strand
TTACAAGCTCCTAGAAAGCGGCGATTTGGGCGGCATCTTTCAGCTGAGTCCTCCGGAATGCGGCAGATTGTCCGCGACCTGAAACCCTCTGGTCTCGAAGATATTTCCTCAGTGCTGGCTCTCTACCGCCCCGGCCCCTTAGACGCGGGTCTGATTCCCAAATTCATCAACCGCAAACACGGGCGCGAAAGAATCCAGTATGACCACGACATTCTGCAGCCCATCCTGAATGAAACCTACGGCATCATGGTCTTTCAAGAGCAGATCATGCGAATTGCTCAGGATATGGCGGGCTACTCCCTGGGACAAGCCGACCTGCTGCGGCGGGCCATGGGTAAAAAAAAGCAGTCCGAAATGGACAAGCACCGCGACATCTTTATTAAAGGCGCGATGGACAACGGCGTGCCGAAAAAGGTGGTTGAGGAGCTGTGGGAGCAAATGGTCAACTTTGCTCAATATTGCCTCAGCTACGACACGGAAGTCCTCACTGTAGAATACGGGCCGCTAGCGATCGGTGAAATTGTTGAACGAGAGTTAGCGTGCAGCGTTTACAGCGTCGATCGCAACGGCTTTGTCTACAGTCAGCCCGTAGCGCAGTGGCATCAGCGCGGCTACCAGGAAGTTTTTGAGTACGAGCTGGAGAACGGAGAAATAATTCGAGCGACACCCGACCATAAATTCATGACGGCAGAGGGAAAAATGCGCACCATCCACGACATTTTTGAGCAGGGGTTAGAGTTGAAGCAGATCCAGGTTCCGGCAGTTGCGATCGCCTAACGTTTTCTCTCAGCAGGCCGTCATGAAACAGTTTTTGTTTTCAAACGTTACGCTAGCCGATCTAAAGTCTCTAGTTGAGATTGAAGAGTGCGGGGTGATAAATCACGATTGGCTGCAGGCTGATCAAATTCTGCTGACTCAGGATGAACAGCGGCAGGTTCAGGATGTGCGATCGCGGCTGGTCAACTATCGCACCCAGCTCATGAACGAGGCCACCGTTTGGGCAAGAGCCATCTATCCGCTGCTGGTACTGGCAGAACAGGGCTCTATTCAAGCTTGGGCAGAGGTGGCCTTGCGGGGGCGCTATTTTACCTTTGAGCTATCGGGCATTGTGGACGGCGTGTTAGGAAAGGGGCTCTCCGGAGAAATCGAAGCCCCTTATCTGGTGGTCGTTGAAGCTAAGCGAGGTATCGAAGCTCAAAATCCTCAGTATCAGCTCTATGCCGAGATTTTAGCTGCCGCCAAAATGAACTGGGAACTCAATCGCCAGGATCCGCAAATCATGTTTGGCTGCTACACCGTTGCGGATATCTGGACTTTTGTGAAAGCCGAGGTGGCAGGTATGGAGAGCGATCGCCCGCTGCTGCGACTAGAACCTTCACGGGAATACAGCGAAAAACTCGAAGCCGAGACTATCTTGAAAATTTTGAAGCAAATAGTCACTCAAAGATTGGCTTATTTAAGTGCGGCTGCCTAATTAAAAAGGAGTTAAAAAGTGGTCAAAATTGTTAGCCGAAAATCTTTAGGCGTTCAGCCTGTTTACGACATTGGGGTTGTAAAAGACCACAATTTTTTGTTGACGGCACGCAAATCAACGCGATCGCAGAGGTCGGCCAAGGACTGAAACAGCC
>JAAHIC010001012.1 GCA_010671965.1 Leptolyngbya sp. SIO4C5 | reverse complement strand
TAGCAGCGCTGAAATAAGAGGCAACTATGTCTAAGTACGACTCCCATCTCAAGTGCTGCTACGTTTGAACTGGAGGACAGTTCTTTCTGCTCAATTACCTGGTCAATCAGACCGTAGGCTTGAGCGTCATGAGCTGACATGAAAAAGTCACGCTCCGTATCTTCTTGAATACGTTCTAGAGGCTGGCCTGTATGCTGAGCCATTAGCTCATTCAGCCGCTGTTTGTGGTAGAGGATTTCTCGCGCCTGGATTTCGATATCTACTGCTTGCCCTTGCGCCCCTCCTAGAGGTTGGTGAATCATAATGCGAGAACTTGGCAGAGACATCCGCTTGCCTTTAGCGCCGCCGCTGAGCAGAAAGGCCCCCATACTAGCCGCTAGACCATAGCAAATAGTCACTACATCCGGGCGGATTTGCTGCATTGTATCGTAAATTGCCATGCCCGCCGTGACTGAGCCACCTGGCGAATTGATATAGAGCTGAATATCTTTTTCTGGCTCCTCAGCGTCTAAAAAAAGAAGCTGAGCCACAATCGAGTCAGCGATCGCATCATCTACCGGGGTGCCTAAAAAGACAATACGCTCTCTCAGCAGACGAGAGTAGATATCAAAAGCTCGCTCTCCCCGCCCCGACTGTTCAACCACCATGGGCACAACGCTCTTAATTTGCGTGGTAGCCGTAGCGGTTGGGCTAATGCTGGTTAAAACAGAAACTGGTGTCTTCGAAAAGGCCATATAGGGCTAGTTGCTCAATTAACGGTTTGCGGTCAGATAGATTTGCAGCTTATTAGCCTAATCCTCTCATATCCGACTCCTCCCATCATTATGCCTTAACTCCCTGTTTGGATTGGCGCTTGTGTTATGGAATCCTTTCGAGAAAATAGCATTCGTTAACATTGGACGCAAATACCCCAGAGAGTCTAGCGCTTCGGTCGGGGGCAAAATTGCCTCAGACTGGGAGGAGTAGCCATTCTATTTGAGTTCTGCAGCCTCAGAGGCTGTCTCAGCCGATTCCGCCTCGGCTTCAGCCGAAGTCGCTTCTACATCAACGACGGTTTCAGAGGCCGGAGGTTCTGTCTCTCCGGCGGCCATTTCATCTGCTTCATCTGGCGATAGGGTGCCTTCTGGGACAAGTTCAACCGTGCTGTTTTCCTCCAGCCACGCCAAGATCTTTTCCTTGAGCAAGTCTTCCCGCACAATCTCGTTTAGCCGCTCCATGTCGATATTTTTAGGATCTTCAACCTCGGCTAGCATTTCGTCAGCGCGGGTTTTAATCTCGGACTCTTCGACGGCAATATCTTCCTGCTTAGCCACTTCTCCCAGGGCTAGAGTACGCTTCAAACGAGCGATCGCTTCAGGTCGCGCCCGCTCCCGCATATTGGCCACAATATCCTTGGTTAGCAGCTTTTTAATATCAATCCCTTGATTGCCCAACTGCATAGCCGTCTGCGTTACCAGATAGTCCACTTCGCGCTGGACTAAGGTTTGCGGCACTTCTGCTTCTAGGTGGCTGACTAGTCCCACTTGGCGACGTTGCTCGCCGCCACGCCGCCGGCGGTGCTGAAGTCGCCGCCGGCGTAGAGCGCTGGGCCGCTGCCGTCGTCAAAGACCGCGAGCGTGCGCACGCCGCCGA
>JAAHIC010001011.1 GCA_010671965.1 Leptolyngbya sp. SIO4C5 | reverse complement strand
GGACACTTGACAAGATCTACATACGTCATTGATGAAAGTCTCCGAACTTCTACGGCAGTTAATCTACGGTGATTTTTGAGGAAAGCAGGCTGATCTATCAGACAAAACCTTCCTATTAACAAACAAATCGCGCAATAAATTTTGGCGATCGCGCCGCAACTTCAGAAAATCTGGTTAAATAGCTGGCGATCGCGGCGCGAAATCGGGTACCGATATTGTTTAACCTGCTGACATCAGCGAGCAAGGCTTTGTCTGACAGGCAAAAGAATTAAGTGGTTGTACTGTTGTTTGAAAACTAAGACTTGCTGCTAATTCTGCGGCTGCGTAGCATAATCGGAGGCATAGCTGTCTTGATTGAGATCCGAGCATGATGTCTGTTTTTCGTTCAGTTGAGTTTTGGGCCTGGCTAGTCTTGGTCACGACTATCCTCGGCATTGGCGCAACCGCCATGATTAATGCCTACGCCCGTCCTAAAATTGGGACAATTTCATTTCCAGAAGCGATCGCTCAGCCTTCGACACCGCTAAATTCTGAGGCGATCGCCTGGTTTGAGCAGGGCTGCAATGTCCACAACACCGGCAGCTACCGCGAATCAAGCGATTTGTTTAGCCAGGTGATTCAGCAAGAGCCTACCTGTGCTGAAGCCTTTCACAATCGCGGCTTAGCTCAGGCCAACCTGGGCAACTACAACTTAGCGGTCAGCGATTTACTTAAAGCCAGCCACCTATACGATCGCCAAGCCACCAAAGCAGGGGTCGATCGCATTAAGCAAGATCTTGAAGTCTTAGCTCAGCGGTAAACACGGTGGCAAAACAGCGATTGGATACGCTTTTAGTAGATTTGGGCTTTTGTGACTCGCGGCAACAGGCACAGCGCTGCATTCGAGCAGGCGAGGTTAAGATCAACCAGCAAATTATCGATAAGCCAGGAACTCAGGTCAATCCTGCCGCCGAGATTCAGCTTAAGCAAAAGTCTCCTTATGTTTCTAGGGGGGGAGAAAAGCTGGTAAAAGCGCTAGACGAGTTTGACATTCAGGTGAGCGATCGCATTTGTTTAGATGGCGGCATTTCCACAGGCGGATTTACGGACTGCTTACTACAGGCTGGCGCTAAAAAGGTATACGGCATCGATGTGGGGTATGGTCAGGTGGCCTGGGAGCTGCGTCAAGATCCGCGCGTAGTCCTGCGTGAACGCACTAATATTCGCTATCTGACTCCTGATGAGCTTTATCAAGCAGAAACGTCTTACCCAGATCTAGGCGTTATGGATGTTTCGTTCATCTCTTTAGTCAAGGTGCTGCCTGCTTTTTGGCAGCTACTCCAGCCCCCTAGAGAAGCCGTTTTGCTAGTTAAGCCGCAGTTCGAGGTTGGTCGCGAGAAAATTGGCAAAAAAGGTGTTGTGCGAGATGCCAAAGATCATGCGGCGGCAATGTGGCAGGTAATGGAGTCATCCAGGCAATTGGGCTGGCGCGATCGCGGTTTAACCTGGTCGCCGCTGGTTGGCCCGGCGGGCAATATTGAATACTTACTTTGGCTTAGTCAGGTTGGGGAACTATCAGCAACTAGCTTGACCTTTGAGCAAACTTTGGCGATCGCCCAGCAGGCCCGACAGGCCGTTGATGCCTAAACCTGACTAAGCCAAA
>JAAHIC010001010.1 GCA_010671965.1 Leptolyngbya sp. SIO4C5 | reverse complement strand
CTTTTGATCTTGCTCTTTATCAGGCTTCCATACCATGTCTTTCATGAATTCAAACTCCTAGAACGTGGAGAACAGTGAGCTCTATAACTGATATTGATAGTTGAGAATAAAACGCCAGCAACTGCTTTCTTAGCCAATGCTAAGAGAGTCCTACTAAAAGCTTATCCAGGGCAAAAGGTAGATGCGGCGATCGCCCGCCAAACTTAAACCTTATTTTGAGAAATTGATATACTTCGGTAAGACAAAAAGGTTCTTAATATATCAACAATAACTTTAAGCTCACCGAGAACCCACCCGTCAATATCTAAATCTGCAGGCAGCCATGAAAAAGCCTCTGCGGAGACCGACAGAGGCGCAACCTTTAGAGTGCTGAATACACAGTGCTAGGACATTAACACACCCTTTCAGGCAAATTCAAAAGACAGGCTGTCAAACCTGCTGAAGTCAATAAAGATCATTAAGTTGGCGTGGTTCATCGCTGAGGGCTTTGCGGGCTGCTAGGGAGAAGAGGGTTAACGCTAGACCATCAATAAACAGGGTAATACCCAGCAGCAGACCCAATATCCAAAGGGCCTCAAACGGCCACTGATTCCAAATGAGAATGCCAAGAATGATGCCAAGAATGCCATTGATTAGCACCCAACCCCAGCTAGCCGCAGGCTTGAGGCGAAAAGCCAAAATCACCTTAAAAATGCCCTGCACCAGAATAAATACGCCCAGCACAAAGGTGATTGCCAAAGCGCCCTCAAACAGGTTCAGCAGTATCACCAAGCCTGCGATCGCATAGAGCAGGCCCAAAATCAGCTTCAGGGCAATTTGCCCCGCTCTGCGACTTTGAAAAGCATAAATAGCTTGAGCAATGCCACTCAGCAGGATCAGCCAGCCAAAAATGAAGGTAGCCGCTAGCGAGGCAACAGCAGGTAAGGCGATCGCAATCATCCCTAAAACAATCATGACAATGCCTAAAATCACGCCCCAGCGAGAACCTTTCAGCAGCTCTAAGCGATCGCTCGGATCGGTAGAAGAATACATTTTTGTTAAGCCCAATACCTTTAGAGGGCTAGTTTTCCACAGAGTTTTCCACAATGCCTCTATCTTGCGGGTCAATTTGAGCTAATCAAAGGCTAGAGTTTTGCGGGTGAAAGATGGCCAGCCACGCCGATATACATCACCGAAGTATCGCCATCAAAACTAATTTGAAACTGGCCGGTTTGGCGATAGTGCCAGTAGGCGGCAATTGTTTCAGCTAGGCTGCTGCCAAACAGATTAAATCCGCGAATTCTGATCTGAGCAAAGCCAACCTTCTGGAGCTGCTGGGTAAGTTCAGTCGGGGTAATAAACCTGTGCCAGTCGTGAATCCCGACCGGAATTTCTCGCAGCATATTTTCGAGCAGCCAGATCATAATCAGCCGCGATCGCCAGGTACGATTCACCGTATCAAAGCAAAAAAGGCCCTCTGGCCGTAAAACCCGGCGGATTTCCCGTAGGGTCTGGGGTAGGTCTTCTACGTGCTCCAGCACATCGACACAGGTGACCAGATCAAACTGGCGATCGCCGTAAGGCAGATGCTCCGCCACCCCAGTTGTGTAATTAATAGGAAGGTGAGCCGCCTGCATTGCTGCCGCTCAGCAGCACGCCGCTCACCTTCCTATTAATTAC
>JAAHIC010000101.1 GCA_010671965.1 Leptolyngbya sp. SIO4C5 | reverse complement strand
AGTGTTTAACTCGTTACGCAGCAGTTCTTTGCTCTGCTGTGGGTTGCCAATCGAAGTCTGGACGCGGCCCATCGTGACCCACTCTTTGAGTAGCTGACACTGAGACAAGGCAATGCTGGCTGTCAGCACCTGAGCGCAGTTACGTGGCTCATTGAGATTGAAAAACAGCAGCTTATAGCGCCCGGTTTGACCTAATAGCCAAGCCAGTTCTTGACTACCAGCGTGCTTCAAGTCCAAGTAGCAGGGCAGCCAGCGCAGTCCCTGTCCTTTAACGTGGAGTACCGTCAACCAAAGCACCATCGGATGCGGACTCATGGTGCAGATGCAGTTGTTATAGAGAATCCGAATGTCTCCTGACTGAAAGGAAGTTTGCAGCATCATCCAGACGGAAGGAAGCTTGCGATCGCTCATCCGCAGAATTTCAGGAAACACAATTTCAGCAATGGGTTTCTCTTTGGGCCACGAAGCAAATCGGCAAAACTGATCCTCAGAAACCTCGCGTCTGCCCTCTGGCTTGGCTTTAGTAACGGGTAAACGAGAGAGGGTACGGCCAATGTGCTGGCTCAGCCGCAGACCTACGCCAAAGCGCTCTTCTAAAGGTCTGAGATCCTCTAAAATCGCTTTGACGCTGTTAGGGCGATTTTGCGGCTCCTTGTCCAGACAGCTCATCACTAGGGTTTCTAGTCGCTTAGGCAGCTTAAGCGCTGGCTCAACAGCAGCAAAAGAGCGAGGCGGTTGATTGTGGTGTGCCCGGTACCAGCCACCAAAAGAATTTGTCTCCGCCCGCACCGGCAGCCGTCCGGTCAGCATCTGAAACATCATAATGCCGAGGCTGTAGATGTCGGAACGGCTGTCTAGCTCCCGGCCTTCCATCTGTTCTGGGGAAGCATAGGCCAGTGTCCCCATAAAGCAGTTGGTCTGATCCGCTCCTGACTGCAGCAGTTTAGCAATGCCAAAGTCAAGAATTTTAGTCAGTTCACCCAGGGTCGGATCTTGGGTTACTAAGATATTGCTGGGCTTGATATCGCGGTGGATAATAGGGCACTGTTTGCCCTTAATGACAATTCCTTCATGCGCTGCCATCAGCCCTAGACAAATCTGACGACACAGGGATAAAAAGCGGGGAATGGTCAACGGCTGGGTGCTGATGATGTCGCCTAAACTTTTACCTCTGAGATATTCCATGACGTAAAACGGCACTTCGTCTTCGTTGACGCCATAGTCAGTTACGCGAACAACGTGAATACTCTTTTGACCTAGCTGAGCACAGGTGGTCGCTTCCCGAACAAAGCGATCTTTCAGCTTTTCCGTTAGCAGAGTTTGCGATAAAAATTTAATAGCAACTTTGACATCCCCCAGCAGCATGTCTTCTGCCAAATACACACGCCCCATTGAGCCTTGGCCAATTTGTTCAATCAGCCTGTAGCGATTGTCTATTTTACGTTGAGGGTTGAGGTCTGACATTGGCGTTAGTGTGCCTTGACGAAGCGACTGTTTCAACAGGTATGATCAAATAATCAGAAGGCTATCTTTAGATACTTGAATTCACTGATAGAGTTCCCAGCTTGTTTATAAATTGCAATCTTGTCTGTCAGACTGAGGGCTGACAGCAAGCCGCTAGGGTTCTTGGGCGATCGACAATAGAGTTTCAGCGCCACCAGTCTTTATATTTTTTAATAGGTCAGAGATCTGGCTACGGCTATGCGGTAATCTGCGCTACACCCTGGGTTCCCTAAGCCGCTAGCTTTGGTCTCCTCTACTCCCTATTAAACCTTAAGCTGCCGATCTGATCAGAACTGGCCTCTAGCCGCTTGCCATTCGCTCCGTAAATTCGCGCAAGGTCTTTATAAACTTTACCCGATCGCCTCAGGTTCTAGCATGAAAGCCAGGCGAGCTTTACTTAAAGATTTAGCAGAGCTGGTTGGGACACCTCTGAGCAGCCTGTAGACCGAGAAAAGTGCGAACCTACCCCTGTCGTTCTAGGGTAGCTTCCATCGCACTGGTAAGATAATGGCCAGCCATGATGCCGCTGGAGAGGTGATATTTATCGTCTCCTACGCAGTAAAGCGTTTCAAAACCAGTGCGGCGCTGGCGATCGCCGAGTACCCAATATCGCTGAACAATTGACTCCGGCGCAACCCAGCCTTCCCCTTCAACCCGGCCTAGAATGCTATGCTGCAGCACAAAGGTATACTGACGCTCTCCGCTAGTCAGCCGACCTCGGTACTGCAGCGCAATCTCATCGAGCGCTGTACTAGGGAAACTGAGCTTAGTCACCATAGTGAACCAGTCATCATGACCCCAGACAATCAAAGTCTTGCCTTTGACGCTCACAGGCATTGAATCTCGCTCTAGCCAATTGCCCTGAAGAGTCCAGCGCCCTGGTTCAATTAGAAAGCTATGCCCCACGAATTCGCTACCTAAAAAGCCTACAGTTGTTTCTGGTTGATACCAAGGCCGGCTACCGCCTTAAACAGCCTCATGGTTCATCTCGTGAAGATGATAGCCGCTGCTAAGCAATCCGCTTGTTCAAGCTGTAACTTATTTGGTATTACCTTTCAAGATAAAGTCTAACCCCGGCAAGCGAGCAGACTCTATCTCAACATGCCCGCTGTTTACAATCTTTTCACGGAATGTACCCGGCTGTCTGCAAAGTTGCCTGCTGCCGGTTTGTGCAAATCACCGAGGAGAGTTCGCTGGCTGGCCCCGGTTACGCTGGGTAAATTGCCGGGAACGCCGTGATAGCGCCAGAAACCTAGCACCGCGAAGGCGATCGCTTCTTTGGCTTCAGCACTCAGCCCCACTTCATCTGTTGTCAAGACGGGGACTGGATCTAGAGCCTGCTGCAGTTGCTGGCGCAGATAGTGATTGCGGCTGCCACCGCCACAGAGCAGCACCTCTGCGGCGGGTTCCGGTAAAAAGTCTGCATAGTTTTGCACAATACTGGCTACGGTCAGATGAGTCAGCGTTGCCAGCATGTCGGCAGAGGACAGACTGTAAGCTTGAGCATCGGCTAGGCATTGCTGCCAGTACTGCCAGCCAAATAGTTCTCGTCCCGTAGATTTGGGCGGTGGCTGATGAAAGTAGGGTTGCTGTCGCCACTGATTTAACAAGGCTTGGCAGGGCGTTCCCTGAGCTGCCCAAGCGCCGCCGCGATCGTAAGTTTGTCTACCCTGAGAAAAATGAGCTACGGCCAAATCTAGCAGGCTGTTGGCGGGCCCTGTATCCCAGCCAAAAACCCCTGTCATCTCGCCGGGGCGTCCCTGCTGCTGGCGACTGGGCAAATAGGTGACATTGCCGATACCGCCTAAATTTTGCACACAGCGCGGCTTCTGCAAATGACTTAGCAAACAGGCATCCACCGGAGACACGAGCGGCGCTCCCTGGCCGCCAGCCGCAATGTCGGCAGCCCGAAAATTGCTGACAGTAGGCAGTCCGGTGAGATGAGCGATCGCGTCGCCTCGGCCTAGCTGCAGGCTATAGCCGAGGGCTGAGGGGCCAGACTGTTCACTTTGGGGCGGGCGGTGAAAGACCGTCTGACCGTGAGAAGCCACCAATTCGGCTGGCTGAGCTGACGCCTGCAGCGATCGCGCCGCGTGGGCAAAAGCGGCTGCTACCGCATCATCTAGGTCGGCTAAATCTGGTAAGGACAGGGTCTCTCCGGCGCAGGCGGCTAGAATTTGCTGCTGCAGTGCTGTCTCGTAGGGATAAGTTTCACTGGCTAGCAAATCTGCCGTGATCTCGAAGCCACTGCCGTTGATCTCAATTAAGGCAGCGTCAATCCCGTCTACCGAAGTGCCGCTGATCAGGCCGATGACTTTCATCCGATGACCTCGCTGCTGTGAGGCATGGGTAAGCGATCGATGCCTTTGTTAGAGCCAATCATGACCATGATGGTGCCTGCTCTCAGGCGCGTTACCGGACTGGGATTGACTTCAAACTTGTTGGGGGATTCTTCAGTGCTGATTGCCATTAGCGTCAGCCCGTAGCGTTTACGCAAATCCAGTTCCACAATCGTTTTCTGATCAAAGGCTTCTGGCACAATCACCTCTACAATGCTGTGATCAGGGTCTAGCTCAAAGCGATCTAAGATGCCGGGCCGGGTGAGCGATCGCGCCAGCTCGCAGCCCATCTCATGCTCTGGAAACACCACGCGGTCAGCCCCGACCCGATCCAGCAGCTTGCCGTGAATTTCGGTGGAGGCTTTGGCAATAACGTTAGGCACGCCAGCTTCTTTGACATTGAGCGTTGTGATAATACTCTCCTGAATGTAATTGCCGATGGCAATAATGACCGTATCCATATCGGCAATGCCCGCCTCTCGCAGCGCCGAAGGCTCAGTTGAGTCTAGCTGAATCGCATGAGTGGCTAGCTGATCGGTGAGAATCTGAGCCACCCGCCGCTCATCGACATCAACCCCCAGTACCTCATAGCCGAGCTGATGCAGCGTCGAGCAAACCGCTCGGCCAAAACGCCCTAAGCCAATAACCGCAAACTGACGATTGCCCGACCGTAAATGATGAAAAAAGCTTAAAGAAGATAGGTTCACTGCAGACTGCTCCGAACTGTTTTGATTCAACCGAGGCTGAATGAGGGTTAGGTATGTACTCGCTTAAGCCAGCAAGTTTTTAGTCTATCGAGATTTGGGCTTTCTCTGCGATCGCCAGCCGTTCCGCCAGCTGCTAGCACTGGCTTGCTGAAGGAGCCATCCGCCTTATATCCTTAATCTTTACTGTTAGGCTAACTAAAGGGCCTTAGCACAAAGGGGGGAACGTGAATATTCAAATTGGTCGGGGCAAAGAGGTGCGTAGAGCTTATGGTATTGATGAAATTGCGCTGGTACCTGGCCCACGGACGCTAGATCCACAACTAGCTGATACCCACTGGCAGATTGGCAATATTGAGCGGGAAATTCCCATCATTGCCAGCGCTATGGACGGCGTTATTGATGTCAAAATGGCCGTTCTGCTATCCCAGCTAGGCGCGTTGGGTGTACTCAACCTAGAGGGGATACAAACTCGCTATGCCGATCCCAATCCGGTCTTAGATCAAATCGCCGCTGTTGGCAAAGACGAATTTGTCACGCTCATGCAGAAGCTGTATGCCGAGCCGATCAAGCCTGAACTGATTCAACAGCGAATTAAAGAGATTAAAAACCAGGGCGGGATTGCGGCTGTTAGCCTCACCCCTGCAGGAGCCGCTCGCTATGGTGCCACTGTGGCTGAGGCGGGAGCCGATCTGGTTTTTGTTCAGGCTACCGTGGTTTCTACAGCTCACCTTTCCCCTGAATCGGTGACGCCCTTGGATCTGACTCAGTTCTGTCAGGAGATGCCGATGCCGGTCATCTTGGGCAACTGCGTCACTTATGAAGTAGCACTGAATTTGATGAAGGCGGGGGCTGCTGCCGTTTTAGTTGGCATTGGGCCGGGAGCGGCCTGCACTTCTCGCGGCGTTTTAGGCATTGGGGTGCCCCAGGCAACGGCGGTGGCAGACTGCACAGCGGCCCGCGATGACTATCAGCGAGAGACGGGGCGGTATGTTTCGGTGATTGCCGATGGCGGTCTGGTCACGGGGGGTGACATTTGTAAATGTATTGCCTGCGGGGCTGACGGCGTCATGATTGGCTCACCGTTTGCCAGAGCTGAAGAAGCCCCCGGACGGGGATTTCACTGGGGCATGGCGACTCCTAGCCCGGTACTGCCCAGGGGTACCCGCATTCGCGTCGGGACAACAGGGACACTAGAGCAAATTTTGCGAGGACCAGCTCAGCTAGACGATGGTACGCACAATTTCCTGGGCGCTTTGCAGACCAGTATGGGCACTTTGGGCGCTAAAGATCTGAAGGAAATGCAGCAAGTGGAAGTGGTGATTGCCCCTTCTCTGCTAACTGAAGGGAAAGTCTATCAGAAAGCTCAGCAGCTCGGTATGGGCAAGTAAATTTTTAGCGAGGTCTTTGTAAAACTTTAAGACTTTTCAAGCAGTTTTCCGGATGGGTGGCATTTTTGAACCCGTCGCTTAGAATGGAAAATAGCGGAGACGGAAGTTTCCGTTCACTCCTCACACCACACTCCGCCTAAGCGTTTAGCTTGGGCGGTTTCTTAATTTTTTAAGCGATGCCAATCAAATTTAAAAGCAACTTAAAATACATTTTAGCTGAACCCAGCGAGTGAAGTTAGGGGCTCCATCAGCCGCAGACTACCCCGCAATAATTAGGATCAACGTAGGGGGCCATAGCTTACTTCGGTTATGATTGATGGAAATCCTGACAGTAAATAGCTTTTGCAAACAGCTTAAGCAGCTATTTGCTGGGTGAGATGCGCAGATTGAGCCATCCGCCAATGTCTAGAGCATTTTCTCTGTCCCTCTTGAATACTTTAAGCTGCCAACGCCTATGACTCCTGCCTTAACGCAATTTGGTGAACAGATGTCCCATCTGACCGGGGTGCGGGCCATCATGAAAGATATCATTGAGACCCTGCGGGCCGGTCATGGTCAAGAATTCATCAATTTGAGCGCGGGCAATCCGGTGATTTTACCGGAGGTTGAACAGCTTTGGCGCGACTGCACGGCTGATTTGCTAGCCAGCAATGAGTACGGCGAAGTTGTCTGTCGCTATGGCTCTAGCCAGGGCTATCGCCCCCTGATTGACGCTGTCCTAAACGACTTTAATCAGCGCTATGGTTTGAGCCTGAGCGATCGCAATATTCTGATTACTCCGGGTAGCCAAGCACTCTATTTTTATGCGGCCAATGCCCTTGGGGGTTACACCACTGACGGCCAGCTCAAGCAGATTGTGCTGCCTCTGAGTCCTGACTATACGGGCTACGGCGGCGTTACCCTCTATCCCGAAGCCCTCAGAGCCTATAGGCCCACCCTAGACCTAGGATTTGAACCCCATCGGTTTAAATATCGCCCTGACTTTAGCCAGCTAGAAATTACCAAGCAGACCGGGTTTGTGCTTTTTTCCCGGCCCTGTAACCCCACAGGGAATGTGCTGACGGACGAAGAAGTGCAGAAAATTGCCGCGCTGGCCGCTCCACACAATGTCCCCGTCCTGATCGATTCGGCTTATGCCCCGCCATTTCCAGCCTTGAACTTTACCGACATGCAGCCGCTGTTCGGGCCAAATTTAGTTCACTGCATGAGTCTCTCTAAGGCGGGCCTGCCTGGTGAACGTATTGGTATCGCCCTGGGAGATGAGCGCATTATTCAAATATTGCAATCTTTCCAGACCAATTTGTGTATTCACTCCTCTCGCTACGGACAGGCGATCGCGGCGCGTGCTATTGCCTCTGGCGCTTTGGCTGAAATTTCTGACAGCGTCATTCGGCCTCACTATCAGCGCAAGTTTGAGATTTTAGAGCAGACTCTCAATCAGGCCATGCCCCAGTCAGCCCCTTGGTTCCTGCACCGAGGAGAAGGGGCTATCTTTGCCTGGCTGTGGTTTCAAGATCTGCCGATGACTGACTGGCAGTTCTATCAGGAACTGAAGCAGTACGGCGTTGTCGTTGTGCCCGGTAGTCCTTTCTTCCCCGGTCTGAAGGAAGACTGGCCCCACATGCAGCAGTGTATTCGAATTAGCCTAACGGCAACCGATAGTGAAATTGTGACGGCCCTGCGCCATTTAGCCAATCTGGTCGATCGCGTCTATACCCAAGCACCACAGCCAGAACTGGCCGTCAGGGGTTAGGAATGACTGAATGGTTAGAAATTGGTCGCATTGTCGCCCCCCAGGGACTCCGGGGTGAAGTGCGAATTTATCCCAACAGTGACTTTCCGGAGCGGTTTGTAGAGCCGGGAACTCGCTGGCTGCGGCGATCGCCGCAGGCGGAGCCAGAAGCTGTGGAGCTGCTGGGTGGGCGGCTGATTGAGGGCAAAGGGCTGTATGTGGTGCAGTTGAAAGGAGTTAGCGATCGCCAGCAGGCAGAAGCGCTACGCAACAGCCTGCTCCTGGTACCCGCAGGCGATCGCCTACCGCTCGAACCAGGTGAATTTCATGTGGCTGATCTGATCGGTCTTAAGGTAATTGAGCAGGCCAGTCAGGTAGCGGTTGGTACCGTTGTCGATGTGTTTTCGGCTGGCAGCGACCTGCTACAGATAGCGCTGCCTCAAACCACAGAGACAGAGGCAGCCATGGCAGCTACGGGCAATAAGCGCAAAAAGGCCAAAGCAGCTAAAGCCAAAACCGTTCTGATTCCGTTTGTGGCAGCCATTGTGCCCGTGGTGAATTTAGAGCAGGGCTATGTCGAAATTACGCCGCCTCCTGGGCTGTTAGAGGTTTAGAACACGGTACCATCGCTGGCGATTTGAATTGGGGGCAGCCCCCCGCGCCGCTGCTTAGCCAACTGTCGCCCCGCTGTCCAGGTGCCGCCCTGCAAAACTTTCACCAAGGGTAGCTGCGCCGCCTCTAAGCCAAGCTGCTGGCGTATCTGCTGGGCAATTTTATCTAAGGCAATCACCGTCAGCGCCCGCCACTCCACAATGACCGGGGATCCTGGCAGATGGCGAGCGCCTGTCACTTCCAAATGCTTTGGCTCTAGCAGTCCCATATCGATGCAGAGGCCACCGTTACGATACTCGGCCAGTCCGGTCAGTTCATCTAGCCCCACAATTTCTAGTCCGGCCCCTTGCAAAGGCTCCAGTAGCGAATAGGTGAGCCACTGCGACAGCTTGTGAAACGGCACAAGGCGATCGCTCGGTTTTAGGCCGCTCAGGGCCGGATGGGGCCACACATCGCCCAGGTTTATCCCCTCCCATTCAATCCGCCCTGGCCAAATATCGCCCAATCCCTGCAGCACCAATGTCAGAACCTGAGCCGCCGAGACGGGCTGGGGTTGGGCTTGCAGATAGTCTACTAAATGCCCTGGACACGGCAGTTCTGAGCCGAAAAACTCAGGATGATTGAGTAAAGCTTGTCCCAACCGCTGTAGCAAATGCAGCCGCCCCTCCAATCCCACCAGCGGATTGTCTTCTGCGTGCTGAAATCCTGCTGCTAGCTGCTCTAAGGTAATCTTGGCCAACCCCGCCGCATCGACCTGCCAAGGCCGCTCGACCTGGCTAGAAAAAAGTCCCTGCTTAAATAGATTGAGACTAGCGATCGCCAGCCCCTCTGAGCGCCTGAATATTTCCCCTGTTTCAGGTTCTACATACTGCCAGCGATCGCCCGCTCCCGCATCTAGCAGCACGCTCACCACTGCCAGATCGCACTGCATTCTGGCAATCTCCGTGGCAGTAGCCCCGGCCATGCGCTCAACCAAGCTGTCCGCTCGCGATCGCCCCGCCACCTCGAAATGCCGCCAGCGGGAATGAAACGGCACGTTTAAATCAGGATACTGCTGCCGCATCACCTCTAGGACAAAAGCCGCCGTTGGCTCTAGCTGCTCTAACCGGATGCGAAAGTGATCAAGCTGGTCATTGCAGGCGAGATCGAAGAGATAGCCACAGCGATCGCGAATAGCCTGAGGGGTCTGGAGATAGAGAGGGGAGGGCACAAGGATTAAGGGAAGATGGGGAGTTGTGGGATGGAGAGTATGGGGCTGAGCAGTGATCAGGGTAGCTAGAGTGGCTACGATTTGACCCTTAGTTTTTTAGTTTTGCAGACGTATCATATCTTGTGCGAGTCCTCGGCAAGTAGGGCTGCTTATTGATGAGACGCATTTCGACTCCGCTCAATGCTCGATTCGTAGCTAGGCAGAGGGTTGAGCGAAGTCGTTCACGAAGTGTCTCTCGAAGGGAGAAAACCCGGCAACCTAAGCTGGACTTGAATTTTGCCCTCCTTAAATACACGACAGGCAACTCTACTCCCCATTGTTCAACAACACATCTCCCCCTACTCCCCCAAGGATCGGTTATCGCGACTTAAACCGCCCCCGCTTTGGAAGCTAATCTAACGAAGTTAGCACTCTACAACGTTGAGTGCTAACTTCGTTAGATTAGCTTCCAAA
>JAAHIC010001009.1 GCA_010671965.1 Leptolyngbya sp. SIO4C5 | reverse complement strand
CCATCAAGACGTACTTGATATAGGCCAACAAGCTTTAGACTATTCCCTACAAACTAACAATACTACTCTGCAGATAATCTCACTAGTCTCTCTAGGATATTCCTATAATGGATTAGAACAATATGAACAGGGAGCTGAGTACGGACAGCAAGCACTTGA
This sequence comes from Leptolyngbya sp. SIO4C5, assembly GCA_010671965.1. GTDB lineage: Bacteria > Cyanobacteriota > Cyanobacteriia > Phormidesmidales > Phormidesmidaceae > Sphaerothrix > Sphaerothrix gracilis. The sequence continues at coordinate 1,514 of JAAHIC010001009.1, read as the reverse complement.
GCTAGCTCAGCAAACAACTAATGCTGAGCTCCAAGTGAGGGCATATGCACTATTGTTAACTGCACTTAGCGAATTAAATCGCCATCAAGACGTACTTGATATAGGCCAACAAGCTTTAGACTATTCCCTACAAACTAACAATACTACTCTGCAGATAATCTCACTAGTCTCTCTAGGATATTCCTATAATGGATTAGAACAATATGAAACAGCTCTTGACCTTGCTCAACAAGCTCTTCAGTTGGCCTATCAGATTACACTTGAAGACAAAGGACTTCAAGTGCTTGCTTTATCAGTTTTAAGTTCTGCTCACAATGGGTTAGAGCAATATGAAACAGCTGTTGAATATGGACAGCAAGCATTGGAACTAGCCCAACAGATAAAAAATATTGATTTACAGACAATAACTGCTAATGCTTTGATTGAAATGTATAGTAATCGAAAGCAATATGACGTAGCAATTAGATTAGGACAGCAAATATTAGAGATCGCTCAAGAAAATAAAAATTCAAAGCTAGAAGTCGCGGCACTTAGCGTATTAGTTGCACTACATGGATCGCTATACAATTTTTCTCAAGCAATTAATTATGCAGATCAAGCATTATCAATTAATCAATCCACTAACAGTGCTACTCTCGAAATTGCGATACTTTTGGAACTGTTGATTCTCTATGATTTTTTGGGAGCTTATCAAGAGTTAACTAAAACGATTCAGCAAATCGTTTCTGCCGCGGAAAGGCTCAATGATCCTTCTCTATATTCTATCTTTGAATGGATGGAATTGGTGATTCTGAGCTATGTCGCTTACATGGAAAATGATCTTCCTCAGGCAATTGCTTTAGCAGAAAACAGTCTCACAGTTGCTCTTGCTACAGACAATGCCCCTGGAATTGCAAACACTAGTTGGCTCAAAAATTATTCATATTTAATTTTAGCAATTGCGTATGGTGAAACTGAGAATCATCCATATGCACTCAAGCTTTTAGCAGAAAGTGAGGAGTTTTGGCAAGAACAGCAAGACCGAGATACCGAAATTTCAGCTTTACAGATTGCTGGAGGCATATATCGCTATCACAACCAAGCTGGTATTGCTCTAGAGAAACATCAGCAAGCATTGTCTATTTCTATTCAGCAGGACGATACTCCTAGTGTTGCATTGGCTCATGCAGGGATAGCCCGCAGCTATCGACTATTAGACAAACCTGTTGCGGCAATCTTTCACTATAAAGAGGCTATCAATCGAATTGAAAGTATTCGTGGTCGTAATATCAGCCTCGATCCCGAGTTACAAACATCCTTACTAGAACAGTTCATTGATTTCGGCCGAGTAAGGTTAGTAGATTTGTATCGAGAGCTAACGGACTTGCTGCTGTCTCAGGGACGAGTGTTAGAAGCACAGCAAGCGCTGGAGCTACTTAAAAAGCAGGAGCTGTATGACTATACTCGCAGTGGAAGCAATCGTCCAGATTTGAGCTTGAATAACGTTGAGGCTGAGATCAATGAACTGTTCTAGT
>JAAHIC010001008.1 GCA_010671965.1 Leptolyngbya sp. SIO4C5 | reverse complement strand
TCGCACCTGAAACTTCACCATGTCGCCTTTCTTCAGCCATTCCAAAGCGCGATCAATGCGGATACCGTAATCAGAATCGCCCACATTAGGACGCAGCTTCACCTCTTTCAGCGAAGGCTTGGACGTATTCTGCCGCTGGCGCTTCTTTTGCTGATATTGATGCTTGCCGTAGTCCATAATTTTGGCTACCGGGCCGTCCTTGGTTTCGGAAACGACAACCAAGTCTAAACTGGCCTCTTTGGCTAGCTTCAGTGCATCACGGGTATCAGTTAGTCCCAAATTGTTGCTTTCGGCATCAATTAAAAGCACTTGGGGCGCTTTGATCTGACGGTTGATGGGCTGTTTCTTAGCGATAATGAATTCCCTCCAGGAAATCGACATATTAGAAAATACTATGGACATATAGTAGCGCACTCTATCTAGGGATAACACCCGGCTACAGTCAGATTCACAAACTGTTAGAAACGTTTCCCTCTGCCTTGAGACGGAGACGATAACTGCAAATTTGCCAGGGACTGACCCCCTGCGCAGACTTTTCCAAGGGGCGATCGCGTCCTGTTGTAGCTTGCTCCAGTAAGTCCACAGACCGTAAATCCTCAATCGGCAGAGTCGTCTCCAGCTCTAGCGTTCCCGCTTCTCCCCAGGCTTCATGTAGCCGCAGAATCAGGCTATTAGGCTCACTCTCAGCCAGCTTAAGTGCCGACAAGATTAGATTAGGATTTTTTATCTTTAAGAATGAACGGGTCGCGGCTAAGCTGCCTGACCGAGACGCAGAAGCAGTTAGGCACTGCAGCGGTAAGTTAAGCTCTCTGGCTCGCTGCGGGGTTTGCCGCCAGTCGGAAGCGTGGGGATAGAGGGCGTAAGTGAAGCGGTGCTGACCGCGATCGCTGGCTGGATCGGGCCAGATAGGGGCCTTGAGCAGCGTCAATCGAAGCTGGTTGGGCGTAGCGTCAAAGCCGTGTTTGCAGTCGGTCAGAATGCTGAGTCCGCCAGCGGCATCGCTCAGATCGGCCCAGCGCAGTGCGGGTACTTCCCACTTTGCTTTTGCGGCTGGGGTCTGGGGGCGAGTCGGACGAGCGATCGCGCCAAACGGCATTTCATAAGTTGCAATCTCGGCCTCTACTGCTAGCGGAAACGCTGCTTTCAAAATCACCTGCTGCTCTTGCCAGTCAGCTATCGTCTCAATTCGCAGCATGGGCGAGTGACTATCTAGGACATAATCCTGCGTGAACCTCGAGTTTCCCAAGGTCCGAATCACCCGCAGTCGCTGGCGCAGCGGCCCCTGCTCAATCCACTCTAGGTCATCAAGCTGAGCCGGAGGCAGCGGGTGGTCTTGATAGTCTGGGGCGATATTCCAGGCGTCCCAGTATTGGCCTTGATCTTGAAAAGCCTGGAGCTGATTCGCCGGGGCGCTGAGTAGCTCACGGTCTTGGACGCGATCGCGGAGGCTGATGAGGTTGCCAGTTTGGGGGCAGATAGTGGCGCAGAGGTGAGAGTTTTGGAGGATGGGGGGAGATGGGGAGGGTGAGGGAGATGAGGAGGGTGATGAGGGTGAGGGAGATGAGGAGGGTGAGGGAGATGAGGAGGGTGAGGGAGATGAGGAGGGTGAGGGAGATGAGGAGGGTGAGGGAGATGAGGAGGGTGAGGGAGATGAGGAGGGTGAGGGAGATGAGG
>JAAHIC010001007.1 GCA_010671965.1 Leptolyngbya sp. SIO4C5 | reverse complement strand
CGCGGCGATCGCTTGGCTAACCTGGCAAAGTAGGCTTACCGGCGTCCCAATTGACGATATTGGGCAGGCCCTCATCGATTTGCTGCAGTCTCCCTCTCTAGCGGCCTACATCTTTAATAATCTTCCTTTTATCTGTTTCTATGGCGGTATTTTTATTGTTATTAGAGGATTGCACCACCGCCGTCTCAGCTCTTTACTGAGCGCAGATGGCAAATTTAGAAGCGATCGCTTTTGGCTGGGTTTTGGTCTGTGGTTTTTGCTGCTAGGGATTCCTTCCCTAATTGATTACGGTCTGCACCGAGAGTCCTATCAGCCCATTGCTGCCCTCATGGACTGGCTCCGATTCATTCCCTTTGCTTTGGTGCTAACCCCATTACAAGTCGCTGCCGAAGAACTATTGTTTAGAGCCTATCTGCTACAGGGTCTAAGCTTAATTTCGCGCAACAGTTTTTTCCTGGTGAGCGTGAACGGCGGCCTTTTTTTTCTGGTGCATTTGGCTAATCCAGAACTACAGCGCGGCGCTCTTTGGCTATGTTTGATTTACTTTTCCCTTGGCGCTTTTTTAACGCTGGTGACACTGAAAGAAAATCGCTTAGAAATGGCTTTGGGTATTCATAGCGCAAACAACATTCTAGTCGTCGTCTTTGTCAATAGCCTGGATTCGGCCCTGCCAGCCCCCACGCTGCTGACAGCGCAGGAAACAGGCGATCCGCGTTTGACCCTGATTTTACTGCTGGGGCAAATGCTGATTTTTTACTACTTGTGCTTTGGTCGGCAGCGAACTAGGCAGCTTTCGAGCTAACCGAGCTATCCTGTGCGGCAGTACAGTTGCGGTTATGAGCAATACGCAAGTGGCAGCGTTTACACCCAGGGGTAAACCAGTCAACACAGCGCAAGAAATTGTTTAGAGACGCTACTATCACTCATGCCAGCGCTAATGCCACCTAGCTCAATCAGCCTCAGCAGCAAGCAACAACGCAGCTATTTTAGAAACTAGGCACGAGCTGAATCCGACCGGCATCCATTTCAGCCATGAGCAGTTCTAAGGCTTCATAGTCCACATCGGAAACATAGCCTAAGCGAGTTAGCACGTAGTTAATCTCATTTTCGATATCGGGAGTAAGCTTACGGCTGTAAATTGCTCGCTCCACCAGACGACGAATTGAAAAATCAGGATTCATATCAAGGCACTCATGACATCGAACCTAGCAGCCAGTTCCGCACTTTAAATTGTCGGTGGCTATCGACGCCTTACCTGTGATCTGAACAATCGTCTACAGGTGATCTTGATCTGGGTCAAAAGGTGATCAAAATCACTTCCTCAGTGAAAGCACTTTTGTATTCTGAGGCACCTTAAGTAAAAACGCTTACTAGAATCTTTAAACAAAGCCTGATAGAAGTTAAGTTTCGACGAATCGTTTAGGCGGCTCTGGGCATCTCGAGCTGAAAAGTCTTAAGTTCGGGGCATCTACGGTAGCTTTTCTACAAAGTCTAAGAATTTTTGTTCAGTTTTTGTAAGTTGTCGCCAAGTTGGGTGGAGAAATGACTAAAAATATGTACCAAACAGATTCTTCTATGACGGTTGTTCAGCCCAGCGGCGTGCTTAATGCGGCTAATGCGGCTGTAGTGCAAGCTCAGTTGGTCAAAGCGCTAGGGGTTAGTACAACAGGCTTGGTGGA
>JAAHIC010001006.1 GCA_010671965.1 Leptolyngbya sp. SIO4C5 | reverse complement strand
CTTTTCCTGACTAGGATCCCTGGCGAGGTTAGCTAGCTTGAAATCAATATTTTGATAGAGGTCAAAAACGGCCTAAACTCTCTAGGCTCAGTCAGGACAACCGGAGTCTTGCAATCTTTGCCTCAAGGCGTCTCAGTGTGAATTCGGTCTTAGGTTTCAAAGTCTTATTTCAGAGTCTTTAAGATCTGCAAGCCTAGTCTATTGCCTAAGTCTAATCGACTTATGATTTCAATTATTTAGCGTTGACCCCTATGAAATTAGCTTCATTTGCCCTTTTAGTATTGATTCCAGCTCTAGCTCTGCTACCGGCCTGCGCTGGTAACGACGGGGAAGAGACGGCTGCCGACGGCAATGTCACCCTAGAAGAAGTGGCTGAAACCGATCCGGCGCTGGTGGGTGAAACCGTCGTTATTAAGGGCGAGTTTGTCGAAAAAAAAAGTGACGTTCTGTTTTCAATCCAGGATGAAAGCTTTTTAGCAGGCGAGGCGGTTTTGATCCTCAACGCGGCGGATTCTGGCTTCACCGTCCCAGAAGATGAAGAGAGTGCAATTTGGGTAACGGGCGAAGTCCGGCAGTTTTCTGAGGCCGAACTGGTTGACTACGATATTGAAATAGATCCAGTCCTCTATGCTGAGAATGAAGGCCGCCCCGTTGTTGTGGCTAAAACGTTGGTGCTAGCCCCCAGTCCAGAAGATGTGGCTGACAATCCAGATGTATTCTATGGTCAGCCCATTATTGTCTATGGCGAAGTGGAGTCTGTCATCAGCGCTGGCGTATTTATGATTGAAGCCGCAGAGCTGTTTGATACCAGCCGCTTGCTGGTTGTCGGTGAGTATCCTGACCCGGTACAGGCAGGCGATCGCATCGCTATCCGAGGCCAGCTTCAGCCTTTTGTGACCGCGACTTTTGAACAAGAATACGATTTGACCTTTGATCAGGCGGTTCAGGCCGAGCTAGAGGCTGAATTTACCGATAAGCCAGTTCTGCTGGCTGAAGATATTGCTGAGGGGCAGTAGGCCAGGGCGTTCTAATGGATAACTCCCTCGACCTGGGCGATCGCGCAGTGACTTGGCAATATGACATCTGGAATTTTAATTAACCTGGGCATTTTCCTAGTCGCTGCCGTCGTGATTGGAATCGTTGGCACTCGGCTGACCCGGCTGGCCGATCGCTTAGCGGATAAGACCGGGCTAGGTGAAGCCATCGTAGGCGCTGTTCTGCTGGGCGGCAGTACTTCTCTGCCGGGGATTGTAGCCTCTGTCAGCGCGGCTCTGGGCGGCCACGCAGAGCTGGCTGTCAGTAACGCCCTGGGCGGAATTGCGGCTCAGACCGCTTTTCTGGCGATCGCCGATGCGGTTTATCGCCGCGCCAATTTAGAACACGCCGCCGCCTCAGTGCCCAATCTAATGCAGTCAGCTCTGCTGGTCGTTATGCTGGCCCAGCCTATTTTGGCCTCTAGCGCTCCGGCCTTCACGCTGCTGCAAATACATCCCATTTCTATTTTGATGCTGGCGACCTACAGCTATGGCCTACGGCTCATTGCCCAAGCAAAAGAAATGCCTGTGAGGGTGGCCAGGTTGATGCCGGACTGGGCCACACCATAACCCGCTACCCCTAGGATGAGCGCATAGAGAGCAAATCGCGTCCACAGAGATGTCAAGCTGCTGCTGCCACTTGGC
>JAAHIC010001005.1 GCA_010671965.1 Leptolyngbya sp. SIO4C5 | reverse complement strand
TCAAACCTCGTTGTCTCTCTCAATTTCTCTACAGGAGGAAACAGAATGTCTCACTTTAGCACTTTACGCACCAAGATCACTGAGTCTGAGATTCTCAAGGCTTCTCTGCGGGATCTCGGCATTACGGTCAAGACCGAAGCTGACGTTCGTGGCTACAACGGTCAGCGGGTTCGCGCTGACATCGTTGCAGTTCTCGAAGGTGAGTACGATTTGGGCTGGTCTTGCAATGCAGACGGCTCCTATGACCTGATTGCTGATCTCTGGGGCGTTGCTAAGAAGCACAACCAGACCGAGCTAATCAACTCTATCAATCAGAAGTACGCCATTAACAAGACGCTGGCTGAAGTCAAGCGCCCTGGCCTACAGAACGCTAACGTCAAGCTGGTACTTCAGTAGTTTCCAAGCGTTCCCGACTTTTTTGGGGCTAGCCGATTGGCTAGCCCATTTTTTTGGCTGAATTCATATAGACTTGCCTTATGGTTTTACAGGTGGGGCTGGCAGCGCCACAACTCACCTCATAGCGGCTTTGTTTATGGCTATTGACTTGTCTTTGCACCAGCAGGAAAAGATTCAGACACTGATTAGAACCGCTGGTCAAAAGGCCCAGCAGTTTTCCAATCAAGAATTTCAGGTTTTTGAAAAAGGTGCTGAAGACTACGTTACCAATGTCGATCGCCTCTTAGACAAACTACTGGCTTCTGAGTTTGCGGCTCTATTTCCCCACGACGGCATCATTACAGAGGAAAACGCGGCATCTCGTCGCATTTTCGGCCAGGAACAGCCACAGCTTTGGCTAATTGATCCCATTGATGGCACTGAAGACTTTATCCATCGCCGTCAGAACTATGCCGTTATGGTAGGGCTGCTGCGGCACTATCAGCCCGTCTGCGGTTGGGTCTATGCCCCAGCGCATCAGCGCTTTTATTGGGGCGGTCAGGGATGGGGCCTGTTTCGATCGCTCAACGGTCAGCCGCCTGAACCGCTACTGCCCCAAATGGCAGTGCTAGAACCTGAACGCTGTCCGATTATTCTGGGCGATCGCGATCAGCGGCGCTTTGGTGAGGCGATCGCGGCGCACATTCCGGCGGCTCAATTTTATTCACTCGGCAGCTTTGGCCTAAAGGTGCTTGAAGTGATTCAGGGCCGAGCTGGTCTGTATGTCTATCTCAATGGCCGAGTCAAGCTGTGGGACACGACTGGGCCAATTGCCCTAGCTAGAGCTGCCGGGCTGACCTGCTGCGATCTGACGGGTGCTCCCTTATCGTTCAGGCCAGCCGATATTGAAGCCGAGACGTTAATTCATCGTCAGGCCGTCGTCGTCGGCTGGCCTGACTGCGTCACGGCTCTACGACCCCAGATTCAGCAGGCAGTCGCCCAGGTTCTACAGTCTGAAACCGAGTCAAAATTTTAAAAAACCTGAGATTTTCCCATAAAGCTACCCAGTCTCGGCTGAGATGGGGCAACATAAGTAAGGAAGTCGCCCACCGATATCTACCGACCGTTTTTCCAAGTTCACGCTAGCCTAAATTTTTCCCATGCAGCCTGAAGCTTTCAGCGAGCTTTTTACCCTCTTTAATGCCGCCAATCCTGAAACAATTGATTGGCTCCTAACCGTCTCAACCACCCACGAATATCCGACGGGTCGGGCTGTCCTGATGGAGGATGCCTGGGGTAATGCCGA
>JAAHIC010001004.1 GCA_010671965.1 Leptolyngbya sp. SIO4C5 | reverse complement strand
AACCTTTAGCTTGTTTGACAAAAGTGATTGTCTAAACAGACGAAGCATATAGTGTTGCAGATTGCTGAAATGCCACACTATATGCTTCGTCTGTTTAGACAATCACTTTTGTCAAACAAGCTAAAGGTTACCTCCTCAATGAAGGCATACGACCATTTGACTCACCGCTAACGGTTTATGAAAAGTCTGCACGTCATTCCTTCTATATCATTAGCTCGCGGTGGTCCTAGCCATGTGGTAATAGGGGTTGTGAAAGCTTTGCGCGATCGCGGCGTTGATGCTCAGATCATCACAACTAATGATGATGGTCCTAGGCTGACGCTGAGCGTGCCCTTAAATGAACAAGTTACTTATGAAGGCGTGCCCGTTCGCTTTTTTCCTAAACAAAGCTCATATTCATCAGCCTTTAAGTTCAGCGCTGAAGATACTTTTCTCTTCTCTGCAGAGATGACCCGATGGCTTTGGCAGAATCTTCGTCAGTATGACATTGTCGAAACGCGCTATCTTTTCTCCTATCCGTCGGCTGCAGCTCGTTTAATTTGCCAACTGCAGCAGATTCCCTACACTGTTGATCCGATTGGACAATTATGTCCCTGGGCGCTGGCTCAAGGGCAGCTAAAAAAGAAAATTTATAGCATTTTGATTGAACGCCGCAATTTAGCAAAGGCTGCTGCTATTCAGTGTTCTTCACGCAGAGAGGCCCAAGATGTCTGCCATCTGAAGATCAAATCGCCCACATTCATCGCCCCTATTGGCGTAGAAATTCCTGGACACCGATCAGGCGCCAAGCAGGCATTGCGTAAGCTATATCAGCTTGCAGAAGATACTTCGATCATCCTTTTTTTTTCACGTCTGCATTATAAGAAACGTCCCGATATATTAATTCAATCTTTGAGTTCTTTAGCAGTCACAGAAGCTTCGTTTCATTTAGTATTAGCGGGTTCTGGTGATTCAGGCTATGTCGATCATCTGAAGCATTTAGTCTCGTCTTTAGGTTTAGCAGATAGGATAACTTTTGCTGGATTTGTAACAGGCACCGAAAAAGAAATGCTGCTTCAGGGATCTGATATTTTTGTGCTGCCTTCTTTCTCTGAAAACTTTGGTATCGCTGTTGTAGAAGCAATGGCGGCTAGCTTACCCGTTGTTATTACTCCAGATGTTTATATTTCTGGCGAAATTGCTGCAGCCGAGGCTGGACTGGTTGTGCCGGGTGAGGTGCCTCAGCTCAGTGAGGCGATCGCCTCACTGCTCGCTTCCCCAGATCTGCGCGATCGCTTGGGCAAAAGTGGCAGACGCTTAGTTGAAAAACAATACACCTGGCCGGCGATCGCTCGCTATTTAGTCTCTGTCTATGAATCAATCATTGCTCAAAAAGAGCTGCCTCAGCCTTTCTCCGCAGACGCCAAATTTTGAGCCGTTAAAATCTTGGACTACTTGACTTTAACGTCTGTTAGCTGTCATCACCAAGCTAGCAGGCGCGGTCAATTTAAAGGAAACTACTTTCAAGAGAAGGCTGGCGTACATTTGGGTGATAACTGCAGGCGTGAAGCTCTTTTCAAAGCAAAATCTTCCCCTTTTTCCCATCTGCTGGGCAGCAGAGGCATCGAGACTAAGATAGCGAATAAACTTAGCCAGAGCTTTGGCATCGCCCGGTTAAAAAAACTGGCTGCGGGGCTGTTTTTGAACCGGG
>JAAHIC010001003.1 GCA_010671965.1 Leptolyngbya sp. SIO4C5 | reverse complement strand
TGGTCAAACAGAGCACCAATGGAAATACCAATGGAGGAAAAAGCTCCCACTCCAAATAGGAATGGCAACACCAGTTCCTGCATGATGTAGCGATCCATAACTGAAACGCGAGGAACAAGCCAGCGCCACAGATAGAAGCCGAGAGAGGGCCTATTTGAAGCTGTTGCCATGACTGTAGGAGATGAAAGAACAGAGCCAAAGACCGTTGAGGATTGGGGTTAAAGCCGGAAGCCTTCACCCAGATAATGCTGTCGCACCAAAGGATTATTGTAGAGATCTTCAGCATTGCCCGCCGCTAAAATTTGGCCCTCGCTCATAATGTAGGCCCGATCGATGATCTGCAGCGTCTCGCGTACGTTGTGGTCGGTGATCAAGATACCCATGTGGCGATCGCGGAGCTGCGCAATAATCGTCTGAATTTCGGAAACGGCGATCGGATCTACCCCGGCAAACGGCTCATCGAGGAACAAAAAACGCGGCCCGTCCTGACCTGCCGCCAGCGATCGCGCCAGTTCCGTGCGCCGCCGCTCGCCGCCAGACACCTGAATGCCCAGCGTCTGCGCCACTGACTCTAGACGAAACTCCTGCAGCAGGTCTTTAATCCGCTGGGGCCGCTCATAGGCAGGCACGTGGGTCTGCTCCATGACTAAGCGCAGATTATCTTCGACGCTGAGGTTTCTAAAGATACTGGGTTCCTGAGCCAGATAGCCAATGCCCAAACGGGCCCGTTCGTGCATTGGCAGGGCAGTAATATCAATTTCATTGAGCAGCACTCGGCCCTGATCGGGCTTTTCTAGCCCCGTAGCCATGTAAAAAGTGGTGGTTTTACCAGCGCCGTTGGGGCCGAGGAGTCCCACAATTTCTCCCTGGGCCACCGACAAGCTGACGTGCTTGACGACATCGCGTTTGCCATAGGACTTCTGCACATTCTCTACGACAATTTTGAGGGGACTAGTCTGCTGCCGGTTGCGAACCGCTGTGAGATCAGAATTGAGCAAGGGAAACTGCCTGACGAATTCAAATTACTTTATAACGTTTACGCAGGGAGGCTCAAGCTCTCAGCATACTCTACTTGATCATTAGACAGGCTTTAGACAGGCTTCATCGTCACAGCCCATCGGTGAAGATTAGGCTTATTCATCCAGCGGCGGCAGGGTCAGCTCTGCCGGTGGCGCGGCGGGACTGGGCGTGGGGGAAGCCGTCTCAGCCGGTAGAATATAGGTGGTTTCTACCTGTTGGTTTGGCTCAGGCAGGGCCACAAAGCGGCCCTCATCAATTAGGTAAGTCACCGTCTCGGCCCGCAGCGTATTACCCTCTTGGCGCACGAGTACGTCGCCGCTGAGCACCATGCGGTTTTCTCGGCTGTAGTATTGGGCCTGGGCTGAGGTGGCATAAATCTGCTGCAGGGGATAGTCAATCTGCACGTTGCCGCGAGCCGTAATGATGCCCGTATTGGAGTTAGCTTCCTGGACGTCCGAGCGCAGGGTGATAGTGCCGCCGCCGGTTTGAGCGCCAGCCTGACTAGAGAGCAGGTAAAAGGTCAGAACGCTGCCAATGAAGTAATTGCCCGCGCTGCGGGTCCAGTTGACCGCCTCGTTGATCGCCGCGTGGGGCGGGATGCGGTCGAGCAGCAGCAGTTGGGCTGCCCCAGCCAGCAACGCGGCCCGCACGGTGCTGTCCATCTCTGCCA
>JAAHIC010001002.1 GCA_010671965.1 Leptolyngbya sp. SIO4C5 | reverse complement strand
GCTGTACCGATTCCGCCGGGAACGTTTGAGTCGATGGCTGATTTAGCGGTGCCCTGCAAGCAGTGCCAGCGCTGTGATTTAGCAGCGGGTAGAACTCATGTCGTGGTGGGGCGGGGGAATCCCCAAGCCCCGATTATGATTGTGGGTGAAGGGCCGGGACAGAATGAGGACGAGCAGGGACTTCCTTTTGTGGGTCGCTCCGGGCAGCTTTTAGAAAAAATCTTGGCTTCTGTGCGCCTTAGCACTGAGCAGCATGTGTATATCTGCAATGTGGTCAAGTGTCGCCCGCCCGGCAACCGGACTCCTACGACCGATGAGGTCAATGCCTGTCGGCCCTATCTGATGGAGCAGATTCGCCTGGTGGATCCTAAAGTGATTTTGCTGACAGGGGCCACTGCTGTTAAGGGACTGACCGGCGATAAACGCGGCATTACTAAAATTCGCGGCCAGTGGATCGAGTGGGAGGGGCGTCTCTGTATGCCCATTTTTCATCCAGCCTATTTGCTGCGCAATCCTTCGCGGGAGAAAGGCAAACCCAAATGGCTGATGTGGCAGGATATTCAGGCAGTTCGGGCCAAGCTGGAAGAGATGTCGGCAATCTAGCGATCGCATCTTATCGCTAATTGACCGCACCGCGATCGCCTAATTCGGCCTTTTTGCAGATGGCTGATAGGTTAGAAGAGGTGATTCTAAGCTTGGCTGCACTCAATAAAACCCATGACTTCTTCCATCCGCTTGCCGCTGCATCAGCAAATCTATTCCCTGCAGCATGAAGCGCTGATTAATCTGCTGGCAACGACTGAAAACCTGCTGATTATTCAGGATCTCGACGGCGTCTGTATGGGACTGGTGAAAGATCCCCTGCACCGCGAAATTGAGCCTAGCTATGTGGAAGCTACCCAGTCCTTTGACGGGCATTTCTTTGTCTTAACCAACGGGGAGCATATTGGGCAGCGGGGGGTAAACGGAATTATTGAGCGGGCCTATCCAGACAGCCCCGCGTCCTATCTGCCCGGTCTGGCCGCAGGCGGCGTGCAGTGGCAGGACCGCAGCGGTGAGGTGCTGCATCCCGGCGTTAGCGATGAAGAACTAAGCTTTCTAGACGCGGTGCCGGAGCGGATTCAGCAGCGGCTGCGCCAGTTTTTTAGCGATCGCCCTACTGACCTTACTTCAGAGCAGCTCGACTTTTGCATTGAAGCTTCGGCATTGGATAATAAGGCGTCACCCACGGCTAACCTCAACACTTTCTATGAAGCTCTCGGCAACGGCCATGAAATCTACGTGGCGTTGCAACACGAGATGCAGGCGCTGATGGACGACTTGCTAGCAGAAGCCACGCAGCAAGGCTTGGGCGACTCTTTCTTTGTCCATTACGCACCTAATCTAGGTCGTGATGCCAGCGGTAAAGAGATTGTCTGGTTCAGTCAGGGTGATGAGTCCGGCACTACAGATTTTCAATTTATGCTGCGGGGGGCCGTGAAAGAAGCGGGCGTGGTGGCGATTCTCAACCGTTATTATTATCAGCGCACTGGCTCCTATCCCCTGGGGCCAGATTTTAACTCCCGCCAGGCTCCCCACGAACATTTAGCTTTAGTCAAGCTAGTCAAAGACAATTTTGATCCGGCTCACATGCCGCTAATTGTGGGTGTGGGCGATACGGTGACTAGCAAAATGGTCTTTGACTAGCTTGACA
>JAAHIC010001001.1 GCA_010671965.1 Leptolyngbya sp. SIO4C5 | reverse complement strand
TGCCACACGTAGCTCAACAGATAACTAGCTAAGACAGCCGTTAGAAACAGTAAGCCACGCTGCAGGTTCTTTACAAGCCGTTTTTGCATTTAAAACACACGCTGCTAGGTAGCTGAAACGCAACTCGATAAGATGCGTTAACAAATTATCCTGATTTAGACGATGCGAGCTTGTACAAAAGAATAGGGAATCTTGTACGTACTGGCATGGAATCGATCACCCTGACAAAATCGCGCATTCACAAAGACTACATACCAGGCTTTATGAAAAGCGCTTCAGAATAGACTACTACAGCGAGGGGTCTAGCCCCCCAGCAGCCTGCTCAGTATCGCTCAAAAGCCGCCTTCAACCTCCGAGAATATACGGTTATCTCGTTCTCTTTTTAGCCAAATCAGACACCGATTTTTCTCGGTGCTGAGGCAAAAAAGCTGGCTGTCACGGGCTTTGAGGATACGTAAAATCCTACGGCTCAGAGTATTCCATGACCATTTACCTTTTTGCAAGACCTCTTGCCGGCAAATTGCAGTTAATTTGCTCTGATGGCAGCGTTAAGTCAGGAATAGCTTGCATATTGCCCCATAGTTAAAATTTTTATAAAGTCTATCTTCAGACTGATAATTCCAGCCTCTATCAGATCGATCTATCAGGAAAGTGCGGCTTTGAGCTGCTGACAGAAGGCTTCAATCTCAGCCAGTCCAGCGGACGGATTGGCAGCTAGCCGCTTAACAAAAGCGCTGCCGACAATCACAGCATCTGCTCCCCAGTCTTTAAGCTGCTGGGCCTGCTCTGGCTGCGAAACCCCAAAACCAACCCCAACGGGCTTGTCTGTCACCGCTCGCAATTCTTGCAGGAGGGACTGAACTCGCGACTGAATCTCAGAGCGCATCCCAGTTACACCTGTGACGCTGACGAGATAAATGAAGCCGCGAGACTTGGTAACGATTTGTCTGATGCGATCGCGCGGCGTTGTCGGCGCAATTAGCAGCGTAATTTCAATGCCAGCGGCGGCGGCTGGCGCTAGGAGCATTTCAACTTCTTCCAGCGGCAAGTCTGGCACCACCAGTCCTCTAGCCCCTGCCGCCGCAATTTCTTGAAAAAAAGCGTCTATGCCTCGATTTAGAATCGGATTGTAGTAGGTGAACAGAATAATCGGTGCCTGAATTTGAGGGCTGACCGATCGCACAATCTCTAAAACCTGATCTAGGGTAACCCCTTGCTGCAACGCTCTGGTGGCAGCCGCCTGAATCACTGGCCCGTCAGCAAGCGGATCAGAGTAGGGGACCCCTAGCTCGATAAAATCGGCCCCGCTGCGATCGAGCACCTGAAGCGCTTCAGCGGTCGTAGCTAAATCAGGATCCCCCGCCGTGATGAAGGGGATTAAAGCGCACTGTTGGCGATCGCGGAGAAGACGGAACTGCTCAGAAACGGACTTCATCAATTTTCCTGCTTGACTAGCACCTGGCAGGCTATAGCACTCAGCTAGCTACCTATTGCTTAGGCAGCCCAACTGAGCAAAACAGCCCCTAAAGCAGTCTAAGCTAACCGGAGAGTTTACAAAGGCCGTAATCAGAAATCTTAGCTGTCTGTGTTAGACAGGCGGCGTTTCTGAAGCTGACTTAGCCTCGGCCTCAGCCGCGAGTTCCGCTTGCAAAGCTTCTAGTTCTGCTGGCGTTAAGGAGTCTAGCCGCTTTTGCAGA
>JAAHIC010001000.1 GCA_010671965.1 Leptolyngbya sp. SIO4C5 | reverse complement strand
AATAAAAAAGAAAAGCCCCACCGCTAACAGTAACGTTAAGAAGAAAGTAGACGATAAGATAGCGTTTGTCATACAGAACTAAGAAGTGCTTGACCTGGTTGCAGAAAAACCCTGCCGTAGGCGGCATCTCCCCTGGTCAAGGGGAGGCGAAAGAAACCTGAATACGCAGTTACCCAGCCGGGAATCAGAATTTACTCCGTTTTAAGAGCCTTTAAGAAGCTTTTAGCGATGACTCTCTGGCTTCAGCAATCACTGCAGTAACTCACACTCCAGCTTATATCAATGCGCTGCAGTGTCGCCTGCGAGTTATTGTCGCTTGCTGTTGTTGGCCTATGAGGCCATTTGAGCCTGAACGTAGCCGCCTACCATACGCTCAAACTGAATGCTGCTTCATCTCATCCATTGAGGCATATTCCAGCGCTGCGGCATGGGTTGCTTCCAACACCACGGGCGGGGCTACACCCGCATCATAAGCCTCTTTCCAGCGGCTAGCACACAGACACCAGCGATCGCCCGGTTTTAAGCCCGGAAACTGATACATCGGCATTGGTGTGCTGAGGTCATTGCCCTGAGCTTTGGTAAAGGTCAAAAATTCTTCAGTCATTTGGGCACAGACAACATGTACTCCCGTATCTCCAGCGCCGGTATTACACACGCCGTCGCGGTAGTAGCCTGTCATAGGCGAGGTACAGCAAGTCTCTAGTTTGCCGCCCAGCACGTTACTTGCGTCTGCCATGATTTTGATGATTCCTGTGCACAATATCTGCTTCGAGCCTACTCTTTTTTCTCAATGCTGCTGCCTATCTAAGGGATAGGATGTAGCAAAAATTGAAAGCCAACCACCTAAAATCCTCGCCACAGATATTCGGTGAGTTCTGCGCCAACGCGGCGCTCAACGTTGGGGTCGGCGGGTAGGTGCCAGCGCAGCGACTCGTAAAGCAGATGGCGATATAAATCAAAGCTGGCTTCGATCAGTTCGCCATAGATTTGCGCGGCGGCGATCGCCCACTGATAGGCCAGCCAGGCAGACAGCAGGCCCAGCAGAGGCCAAAGCGCCCAGAGATTCACTGTGAAGCTGGGTGAAAATTCTAGGCTCAAAAGCGCCCAGCCGCAGAACAGCATACTCCAGAGCCAAACGCGGGCGGCGGTGTTGAGGTCGGCGCGGGCGGCTTGCAGGTCTTGTTTGGCGGCGTCGGGGAGGAGCAGCCACAGGCGCGACCAGCAGATGATGGCATCGAGGCCGTACTTTTCTTTGGGTTTTCGTTCGGCGGCGCGGAGGAGGTTGCCGAGCTGAGTGGGCATGGACTCATGGGGTAGCGGCATCTGACGTTGTTGCCAGTCGAACTGAGCTAGGTCGTCGCGCTGTTGGGGAGTTAGCTGAGCCGGATTGATTTGCGCTAGGGCTTGCCAGCGATCGCCAATTTTTCTGCTACGTTTTGCGGCCTGGGCAATGCGCCAGCGGCGTAGCGGGTTTAACCAGCGGGGCCAGTAGCCTTCTAGAAATCGCAGAACAGCTAAATCGAAGCGCTGGATAACGACGGCAGAAATGGCAATGAGGAGAAAGGCCGCGATCGCCATTGCAAGGCGCAGGTATTCAGGCTGCTGCTCAAACCAGTCAATGGTGTCTTGCCAGCCCCGGCGCTGCATGAGGACGATCGCGCCACCGGCCCAAAAGATGAAGGCGGGGGTGAGCAAGGTGGA
>JAAHIC010000100.1 GCA_010671965.1 Leptolyngbya sp. SIO4C5 | reverse complement strand
TGTCCTATATCCTGCTTCAGGAAAAAAGCATAGGACAGCTAGCGCGTGATTTAGGCCGTCGTCACCCCGACTTTATCAAGCTGCTGGGGCTGCTCTATATGATCAAGGGCATTGCTGCTGAAACAACCGGGCAGCAGCGCCGCGATCAGGCCCAATTTGTCAAAGAAATTCTCTGGGAACTTTACACCGACAATCCTGAAATTAAGGATTTCATCGATCGCAATATCAAAATTTTTAATGGTCAGCCCAACCATTCCGAGAGCTTTGACCGCCTAGATCAGCTTTTGGGTGAGCAGTTTTATCGCCTCTCTTTTTGGAAAGTGGGCGCTGAAGAACTTAACTATCGCCGCTTCTTCACCGTCAACGAGCTAATTTCGGTGCGGGTGGAAGACCCAGAGGTCTTTAGGAAAACCCATGACCTAATTAGTCGCCTGGTTAAGGCGGGGCAGATTGAAGGACTGCGGGTGGATCACGTAGACGGTCTCTATGATCCTAGCCGCTACCTGCAGCGCCTGCGGGAGACGATGGGAGATACCTACCTCACCGTAGAAAAGATCTTAGAGTCAGATGAAAAGCTGCCTTCTCGCTGGCCGATTCAAGGCACTTCCGGCTACGACTTTTTGAATCAGGTTAACGGGCTATTTTGCGATCGCAATCATCAGCAAGCCTTTAGCCAAATTTACGCTCAGATTGTCGGTCAGGTGCCTAGCTATGCCACTCTCTTCTTTGAGAAAAAACGCCTAATTGCGGGCACTACGCTGGTGGGCGATATCAATAACTTGGCTCACCTGCTGAAGCAAATTGCCGGACAGTACCGCTATGGCCGCGACTTTACCCTGAACGGGCTGCGCAAGGCAATTCAGGAAGTCTTAGTCCAGTTTCCAATCTACTGCACTTATATCAACAGTACGATGGTGGGCGCCCGCGATCGCGCCTATATTCAGCTAGCCGTCCAGCGAGCACGCCAGAGCCTGCCTCGCTTGCTGAATGAGCTAAACCTGATTGAAAAAATTCTGCTGTTAGATGAGCAGGAAACCATCTCAGAAGCCGAGCGAGCTTCCTGGCTGCACTTTGTCATGCGCTTCCAGCAGTTTTCTGGACCGCTAATGGCCAAGGGGATTGAAGACACGCTGTTCTATGTCTACAACCGCTTTTTGTCCCTCAACGAGGTAGGGGGTGATCCCAACCACTTCGGCCTGTCTCTAGAAGCCTTTCACCGGGCCAATCAGCAGCGGCTGGCAAATTGGCCCCACAGCATGAATGCCACCTCTACTCACGACACTAAGCGCAGTGAAGACGTGCGATCGCGGCTTAACGTGCTTTCCGAAATTCCTCGCTTTTGGAAGCAGCAGCTCGATACCTGGCGAGAGCTAAACCACGACAAGAAGCAAATCACTGAAGACCGTACCATCCCCGACGACAACGACGAATATTTTCTCTATCAAACTCTCATCGGCGCTTTTCCCTTTTCAGGAGAGGTTTCGCCTGAGTTCACCCAGCGGATCAAAGACTACGTCATCAAAGCTGTCCGAGAGGCCAAGGAGCACACAGCCTGGCTGCGCCCGGATAGCGAATACGAAGATGGTTTTGTCACCTTTGTAGAGAAACTGCTACAGCCAGGGTCAAACAACGAGTTTTTGCAGGTTTTTGTACCGTTTCAGCAAAAAATTGCTGCCTACGGCCTGTTTAACTCTCTATCGCAGACCCTGCTTAAAATTACGTCTCCCGGTGTGCCCGATTTTTACCAGGGCACTGATCTATGGGACTTGAGCCTAGTTGATCCCGACAATCGCCGCCCGGTTGACTATCAAGAGCGACTGTCTTTTGTCCAGGAAATTAAGCGCCGCTGTCAGACCGGCATGATGAGCCTGCTGAGCGACTTAGAAGCCAGTCGTCAGGATGGACGGCAAAAGCTGTTTTTAATTATGCGGGCTTTGGCAGCCCGGCATCAGTATTTGCCTGCTTTTCAAAAGGGTGACTATATTCCCCTCAAGGTCGGCGGGACTCACGCCCGTCACGTTATTGCCTTTGCCCGCCATCACCAAGAAACCACTCTAATTGCGATCGCGCCTCGCTTTTTGACCGGGCTAATTCAGCCGAACATTCAGCCTTTGGGTCAGTCAGTTTGGCAAGATACTTACCTAGAAATTCCGGCTGAACTGCGGGCGAGCTGGCTAGACACAATTACGGATACCAAAGTGGCAGGTGCGGCCCAGCTGCTGGTTGGGGATGTTCTGCAGCATTTTCCCGTTGCCCTGCTGGTGAATCAGCCCGTGCCCTAATCTGCGTAGAACAGTACATTAGTCGGCTGAAGTCATAACTGATTCAGACTTCTGCAAAACACAGCCTAGGTTCAGGTTTCTCTCAGCTAACTCTGACACAGTGAGGTCGTGGAGTCATTTAGGTGTATAAAACCGGGTGACTCTGCTGCAGCCCTTCGGAGACAAAAATGATGGAAGCTACTAAATTTGGCGGTCGCATTCCCCTAGTGCTATTGCTGCTGCGCCTCAGCGTTTTCTTAGTCATGCTCATGTGGGCGCTCGACAAATTTTTCAACCCTGCCCATGCCAGTCAAGTATTTGCTGCTTTTTATGGCCTCCAGGGGATAGGAACGGCAGTTGTTTACGGAATTGGCGTCATTCAGCTACTGATTATTATTGGGTTTCTGCTTGGGGTACAGAAAAAATGGACTTACGGAGCTGTACTGGTGATGCATGGACTTTCAACCCTGATTTCATTTCCTCGCTATCTGGATCCTTTCGCCAGTCCCAACCTGCTGTTTTTCGCGGCGTGGCCCATGTTGGCAGCCTGCTTTGCCCTGTTTTACCTGCGGGATCATGACAGGCTATGGACGGTAGGCCACTAGGCCGAAAGCGCCACCAGTTGCTTTTACAGTCGTGCCGGAGCTAGGGCCATAGCATTATTTTTCCCGTTCTGTACTACGGTTTTCACTTAAACTTTTCTAAAAACGACGAAACTTTGGTAAAGTTGCCGCCGTCTCAGACAGAATAGGGACAGATCGTACAGGCTGTCCCTATTTTGTTTATCAATGAGGTGTACTCATGCTCAATCCGCATCTACTCAAGCGAACCGCGCTTGTGTTCCTAAGCAGTGTTTTGGTACCCGTTATTGCCCCTGAGGTCGTACAAGCAGCCAGCTTGGTTCAGCCGTTTGAGGTTTTTATTGACTCTGGCAGCCTATCAGGTCAGACCTTTGCCGGGACGGCAACCTATGACAGTGATGAGTTACTGGGCGGAGCCACTGTGGTTTCAGCAGCAGAGGGCCTAGCCGTCAAGTTTGACTTTGCGGGGATTGCTTATGACGAAACAGATGATTTGAGCTTCCCTAACTTTCCAACCCTCAACTTCAGCCCAGGAGGAACACTGCAAGGGTTGACCTACTCCGTCAGCCAGGGCGGCGTTACTTTTGACCTATTTGGGGAGGCGTTTCAGTACGAATTCAGCGGTTCAACAGCGCCAGGAGAGACGGCTTTTGGTCAGGGTACTGTCACCTATGGCTCAACTACCACAGCGCCCGTGCCTGAGCCTTTGACCTTGCTGGGCTCAGTTGCTGCTGTAGGACTGGGCTACGCCGCTAAGCGGAGAATGGCAGCTAGCTAAATCGGCTAAGGGTTTCCGTTCCTTCTAAACGCCTGCGTCAGTCACCCTGCGGACTGCGTAGCGCGTTTTTTGTCTTATTGAGCCTTGCCCGGTACCACGATCGCACTTTGTGCAGTTGACATTTCTTCATAAAAACGGCACAACAGAAGTAATTCCAGCTTTCACGCAGCGATCGCTCCGCTACAGGTCTTGGCTTTGACACATGAATATAATTTTATTGGGCTTTTTAGGTAGCCTTCTCGCCGGTTTAGGCACCGGGGTGGGGGCACTGCCGATTTTGCTGCCCATCAATCTGACAGAGCGGACTCAAGGGGTGCTGCTGGGTTTAGGCGGTGGGGTGATGCTAGCCGCGACTTCCTTTTCCCTGATTGTGCCGGGCAGCGAGTTTGCCGTTGAGCAGGGCGCTTCGCCTGCCACTGCAGCGCTGATCATGGGGGTGGGTATTCTGCTAGGCAGCGCTGTCCTTTGGTGGGCTAACAGAAATTTTCCCCACGAACACATTTTTAAGGGGCGAGAGGGGCCGCAAGTTAAGTACCTCAAGCGCGTTTGGCTGTTTGTGATTGCCATCACCCTGCACAACTTTCCCGAAGGGCTAGCGGTCGGCGTTGGGTTCGGAGGGGGGGAAATTGCTAGCGCCACCGCTTTGGCAGTTGGCATTGGTTTACAGAACGTGCCAGAAGGACTGGTCGTGGCCTTGGCGCTGCGAAATCTAGACTATTCTGCCTTTTACGCCCTATCAGTCGCCACTCTGACCGGACTAGTTGAACCCGTAGGCGGGCTTCTAGGCGTGAGTATTGTCAGCATTGCGCAGCCACTTCTACCCTGGGGCATGGCTTTTGCTGCCGGGGCAATGCTGTTTGTCATTGTGGATGAAATTATTCCTGAGGTTGATCAAAAGTCTTTAGGCCAAAGCGGTACATTTGGGCTGATTGCCGGATTTGTCGTCATGATGTTTTTAGATATTGCTTTGGGCTGATTTTTATCTCATCAGGGTTCAGCCCCGTGCAGCAAAACTCAAATTAGCCCTATTAGTCACTGTTGCCCGTTACAGTCGGTCACAGCGTCAATTCCCTGTAGCTGGCAGGGAATTTTTATTGATCATGTTTAGTACATTTGTACTAAACATGGGTTATGATTTAGGCGTGACAGCGGTGATGGCTGCAGCCCGTTTTGACCCAAGGGTCTTAGGCGATCGCCTCAAATTTTGCGTAGGCATGAGGAAAGATTTGATGACTCAGCAATCAGCGACCACTGCCTCGACTCGAGGACTGCGTTATTGGCTAGCGGCTAGCACCCTGCTGGCCCTAGCGGGGGTTTTAGCCGATTTTCGCCTTCGGCTGCACCCAGCAACACAGCCCGCCGTTGATACAGAAATTTGTCAGGAAGTGATTCGCTCTGAGTCGCGGCTGTCACGCGATCGCCTCAGCCAGCTACTCTCTGTACCTGAGCGCTCTAGCCGCGCAGCCGTACAGCAGCTAATCGATGCTCCCTTTTGCACGCTGCCGCAGCTTGCCGTCAGAGCTGGCGTCATGGCGGAGCGAGAAGCCTATCCGCTCGAATTTGACCCTGGCACCTGGTTTATCGTGCTCTACGAAGAAGACGAATACGTCGGCTATGACTTTAGTTTTCGGCACTAGCGGCGAGTCAAACCGATTGAACCAGGAGGAAAGTTATGGGGTCAAGCAAGCGAGCAACGGGGCTGGGCCTTTTGACGACACTCTGCGGTCTGGCAGCGCCAGCAGCTGCGCGGGCAGATTTGCTAGATTTTTCGGTTGAACCAATGCCAGCAGGCTCGCCAACAGCCCCTAGGTCGCCAGTTGCTGCCAAAACTGCACCAGTCTCGCTCTCCCAGTCGGCCAGACCCACGCCGGTTGAAGTCTCTAAACCTGCAGTGCCGCCATCCGCCATGCCCGCTGCCGCCCCAGTCACCGCAGGCGCGGTGCCCCAGCCAGCCTCCTCCAGTGGCGCTGTCACCCTAGATTTCTCGCCGCCGCCAGTGGCAGCCCCTGTCAGCCAAGCGCCTGTTTTAGCGAGTGACCGTCAAGGCCGGTCAGGCAGCGATCGCCTGCTTTTACCTGTCCCCACTTCGCCACCTGTGCCAGAACCAGCAACTGAGGCCACCCTGCCGCCCCCGCCTGAGGTGGCTGTGACCAGTACCGATGAAAGCTCAGCTTCTGAACCGCTGTTTGCCGGTGGGCCCCATTCTTTAGTGGCCAAGGCCATCGGCAGCGCTGAAGGGACGCGCACCCCAACCGGGCAGCGCACCCCCGCCTACTACGGCCATGTCGATCCGGGCAACGGGGTATGGAACCTGGGCAGCTTTTCCTATCAGCACGGAGCCAGTTCGCCAGAAGAAGCGGATATGAAGCAGTTGGCGCGGCTGCAGCAGCAGGCCAAAGAACTCAAACGGCAGGCGGCTGAGCAAGCGCTGACCCTGTCGCTGGCGGAAGAACTCAACGGCCTCGACCTGGCAAATCAGGCACCTTTAGCAGCCCTCGATCGCGGCTATATTGTTTGGCTACAGCAGGCTAGAGAACTGCACCTGCCGGAAACCGAAGCGGTTCTCTGGGCCAGAACGCGCTCGTTTCTAGATCCCGACACGGGGACTTGGAACGCTCCCGGCCTGGGGAACAACGTGCAGGACATTAGCCGCGATCAGGCTAGACGCCAGCAGGCCATTGCTGAAGCGATCGCCGCTCATTATCCGCTTAGTTCATCCCTGACTCAGTCTGAGCCTGAGCCAGCAGTCGGCCCAGCGAAATCAAACCCAAAAGCAGCTCGCTCTCTGACAGCAACAACAGAGTCTGAGCTGGTCGATCAGTTTTTGCAGCAGGATTATTTGATAGAGCCAGGACTGACTTCAGGCGACTGACGCAGAGAGTCAGAGAAAGTGTCTTGAGGCGGGACAGCCCAAAAACTGCTACAGCCAGTTCACAGGCTGCGAACTTGAAACGTCACCATAGCAATTGAAGCCGCTTCTATTGCTTCATCGTTTCCCCCACGACTCTATGATTGCCATGCGCCGCCTCACTCTTTTAACCGCCCTCACCACGGCTCTTTTCGGCAGCTTTGCTGCGCCTGCCCTGGCTCAGCAGATGAACAGTCTGCCGCCCGTTCCGGTTGTGCCTAGAGCAACTAGCCGGGCTGCGGCCAGCCCGACGCACTATCAGGTGTTGATCCCTGTTAATGCAACAACTTTGCAGCAGCGAGTGCGACAGGTTGAGCCGAGCGCTTTTCAGACCACGGTTGGCGGAGAAGTCATGATTCAAGCGGGACTGTTTCAAGAGCAGCGCTGGGCAATGGCGCTGCAGCAGCGTTTAGCGGCTGCTAGCCTGACGGCTGAGGTACGGCAGCTGCCAGCCGCGGGGGGCCTTACCTACCAGGTCGTTGTGCCAGTTCGAGCCGATGTCATACAGGCCCAGGTGCGGACCATTGAGCCGGGCGCCTTCCAAACGGTGGTCAACGGCCAGACCATGATTCAGGCAGGCGTTTTCCAGGAACAGCGCTGGGCAACAGCACTGCAGCAAAAATTGGCTACCGCCAGTTTAACCAGCCAGATTGTCACAGTAGCGGCTCCCCTCGTCACTGTGCCTGTGGTCGACCGCCCGCAGCCCCCCGTTGCCCAGGTAACGATCATGCTTGATCCAGGGCATGGAGGCCGCGATCCGGGCGCAGTTGGAATTGGGGGGTTACAGGAAAAGTCAGTCAATTTGGCGATCGCTGAACGAGTGCAGCAGGTGTTGCAGCAGCAGGGGATGCAGGCGGTCATGACCCGAGCAGACGATCGCGAGATCGATTTGGAACCCCGCGTTGCTCAAGCCGAACGTTTAGAGGCCGATCTGTTTGTCAGCATCCATTCCAACGCCATCAGCCTCAGCCGGCCCGACATTAACGGCCTAGAAACTTACTACTACCAAACTGGACGCGGGCTAGCCGAGTCTATTCATAACAGCGTCTTGCAGCGGAGCGATATTCGCGATCGCGGCGTACGGCAGGCCCGTTTTTACGTTTTACGCAACAGCTCTATGCCCGCTGTGCTGGTAGAAACAGGCTTCGTCACCGGGCGAGAAGATGCAGCTCGGTTTCGGGACGCAGCCGCCCGCAATCAGATAGCCGAGGCGATCGCCCAGGGCATCATCAGCTACGTAGAGCTAACTCGCCTGGGCCAGCCAGTTTAGTTTTCCAGTGCCTTGCCCGTTTCACCTACCGCGCCGGGTTTACGAACGGGCTTATCACGATTGGCAGCCCACTTCTCTGCCTGAGCCGTTGCAATCGGAATTGCTCTCGATTCGTCATAGCCTTCATCTAGCAGGGCATTGGCGATATCGATCGCCTTGTGCCGCGTCTCAGTGGCGAGATTTTTCATAGAGGTGGGATAGTCACTGTAGGTCCAAGGCATTAGTCTTCATCCACAACTGCCTCTACAGTAGCTGCTGTGTCTGCCTCAGGCGTAACTGCCCCAGGGCTGAGCTTTTGCCGTACCAGTTGCTCAACCTTTGCCGCAAGTTCTGGATCCTCTTGCATACGCTGGATGGTATTGTCGCGGCCCTGACCGATGTTGTCCCCCTCGTAGCTATACCAGGCCCCTTTGCGCACAATAATGCCGGCGGTTTCGGCCATGTCCAGCAAACAGCCCAGACCAGAAATGCCGTGACCAAAGAGAACGTCAAATTCAGCAATGCGGAAAGGCGGCGCTACCTTGTTCTTTGCCACCTTGACCTTAGCCCGAATCCCGTACTCATCGCTGCCTTTCTTCAGGGTTTGAATGCGGCGAATATCTAAACGCACCGAGGCATAAAACTTCAGCGCATTACCGCCAGTTGTGGTTTCTGGATTGCCGTAAACAATTCCGATTTTCTGCCGGAGCTGGTTCAGGAAAATGACCGTACACTGCGACTTGCCGATATTTCCCGTAATCTTGCGCAGGGCTTGGCTCATCAGTCGGGCCTGCAGGCCCATGTGGGAGTCGCCCATTTCACCCTCAATTTCAGCCCTAGGCGTCAGCGCTGCCACCGAGTCAACCACAACCAAATCAATTGCAGCAGAACGCACTAGCTGATCAACAATCTCCAAGGCCATTTCTCCCGTGTCTGGCTGAGAAACTAGCAGGTCTTCAATATTGACGCCCAAAGCTTCAGCATAGATAGGATCTAGAGCATGTTCCGCATCGACAAAAGCGGCCACGCCTCCCGTTTTCTGAACCTCAGCGATCGCATGTAGGGCTAAAGTGGTTTTGCCAGAGCTTTCCGGACCATAAATCTCAATAACTCGGCCCCTGGGTAGCCCCCCTCCCAACGCCACGTCCAGGGTAAGCGCCCCTGTGGGAATCATGGCTACCTGCATCCGGCTGGCCTCTCCCAAGCGCATAATGGAGCCTTTACCAAAGTTGCGCTCAATCTGGGTTAAGACAGTACCTAGAGCCTTTTGCTTTTCAGAAACTTCGCTTTTCGTTGCCATTACCGCCTCAGAGCAAATTCACGTTGAAGCAGGTCTAAAAATTAGAGCCTGCCTGTAGAGCCAAGATTTTTATGCAATAGAGCTAGTTTAGTACTTTTGAACTAATTCAGGCATAAGCAAACCATAAAATTTTGGCTTTGACTGCAAAAAGCTGCTTGCAGCCCCTCTGGAACAGAGCGTGAACAACTACCCCCAACTCAGGACTTGTTGTGGCTGACAGCCTCAAAAGGTAAAGCACGAGTAAAGTTTTTTCGGAGAAAAAGTAATCTATCTTAAATAATCCGTAAATAGAGATTAAGAAGGGTTTAAGAATTACTCCCTACTTCCTAAGCTTCATAAGTGTTTACAAGCCTGAAGCGTGCTTTTCAAGACATCATTGCGCTAAATCCTGGATTCATAGAATTTTGACGATCTATCCAATGCGAGATGAGGTTTTTGAGAGAAACCGGGCTTTATGGCTACAGCGTTAATTCTTTCTGCCCTCAGTTATAGGTTCCTTCAATATTTGAGTATGGCAAAGTCTAAGAAAACTGTCTTAGTGACAGGCGGCGCAGGCTATATCGGCTCTCATACTGTTCAAAGGCTACAGCAGTCAGGCTATCAGGTTATTGTCCTTGATAATTTAATCTACGGTCACCGAGAGTTCGTTGAGGAAGTCCTGCAGGTGCCTTTAATTGTCGGGAATATTGCTGATACGGGCCTGCTGCAGAATATTTTTGCTACTTACCCAATTGAGGCCGTCATTCACTTCGCTGCCTACGCCTATGTCGGAGAATCAGTTCAAAATCCGACCAAGTACTATCGCAACAATGTAGCTGGAACGCTAGCACTGCTAGAGGCAATGGTGAAGACCAAATTATTAACGTTGGCCTTCACCATTGCCTCTAGCAGTGCT
>JAAHIC010000010.1 GCA_010671965.1 Leptolyngbya sp. SIO4C5 | reverse complement strand
TTATAGACTCAATGCTTATATCTACCAGCAGCAGCTAGAAATCTTGCAAAGGCGGGCTGAGCGGCGCGAGCGCATTGCTCGAGCCCAGACTGAGACAGACGGATCACCCTCAGTGGATATAGCTAAAGATTCAGGAGGTGATCCACTAAAGAACCAAGACAAGACAATAGATACAGCCCCTTCTGTAGTACTAGAAAAAGGGCAAACGAGTGAAGAGACTTCTGACTCCAACTTGAAGAACTTTCACCAAGGGGAAATAGACGAACTGCGCCATGACAAATCAGCTTGATTTCCTAACGACCGATACTGTTCCTGTTACACGCTCTAGAAGGGCCGCAGCACGGCACAAAATTTTCTCTGAGCCGAAATCAGCGGCTAGCTCCAGCACAGTTGCCCAGAGCAAAGCAAGACATCCCTGTGGGATGTGCGATGGCTGTCAGCAACCGTTTACGCTGCCAGGGCTAGATTTCAGCTATTGCCGCGCTTGCGGCTGGCGAAAGACTTAAGTTGCCCTGGGGTGACCGCCTGGGCTATCCCCAGGGCTGGGAGCGCGGTCTGGTAGCTGAGGGCAAGCTAGTGCGATCGGGGGCACTCCTTTTCTTGGGTAACAACGCACCCCCTTTCAGCGTTACCTAAGATATTGAGCTTGAACTCTTGACTTCCCGGTCTGACTCAGCCGCGCTGTTGTGGCTAGGCTCCACTTCTGCCGTTGTTGGATTCGTTGGCAAAGGCTGCAACCCAAAACGCTCGCGGATAGCGCGGACTCGGCCCTCAAGCGCATTGGCATACTGGATAGCGATGTCTCTGCTAGCCGGGTCATCTACGGGTAAGGCAAAGGGTAAGAAATACTCACGCACTACCTGCCAAACCAGATCATATTCGTTGCGCCCCAAGTCTTGTAAATACTGGATGAGCTGACCATCTTCAGCGCCGTATGGAGCACTTTTCGAGATGGTGATTGACTTTGTTTTGGGAGTAGAGGAAACAGAAGTTAGAGCTATTTGCTGTCCTTTATCGTCGTTCTTTGATGGCATAGAAACCTCCTTTTCGCTGTGATTAAAACTCCTGTGGCAGGCTCGCCTCGGCCTGCTTGCCGCCGCTGCTGCTGCTGCTCTCGCCCTCTTCATCTGGCGGCATCGGCAACAGCCTTTCTGCTTCTTTGAGCCGGAGCTGGAGTTGCTGTTCCATGTTGAGGTCGGGTCGGCGTTTTTGCTCGCGGCGAATCATGCGGTCGCGCACGGTTTCCCACATGCCTTCACACTCTTTTTTGAGCTTGATATCGGCTTTGGGAACAGGAAGCTGCTCGTAGTGGATGGGAAGCTGGCCGTAGGCCGGGTTAATGTAGATGCACTCCCCCACGTCAAAGCGCATCACCTCATCAGGCGTCAGCAGCTTCTTGGTACGCACCTGCTCGCTGACCGAGCGATTGCGGCCCCAATCATCACCGCGACTGCGGCTGTAGGATTTGGTTTGAAACGTGACTTCTTCCTCGCCTAGCTCATCGGTGTAGCTTCTAGCTGTATTCACGTCTCCAGGGTTGAACCAGAAGCGCGTGCTGCATGACGAAAGCAGCGCCTTAGCTCGTTGCTCACCATAGCTTTCAACAATCTGGGGGAACGACTGAAAGCCAAAGATACCGACAAAGCCCTTAGAGCGGTGCTCATTTGGCCAGCTCGGAGCCTGGGGCATGAAGATAGTGGGAAACTCGTCCGCGCTAAAGATAAAGGGATGCTCGCGCTGCACTGAGCAGTTGCGGTTGATGACGACGTTGATAATCGCCGCCAGCAACGGGTTAACGACATCTTGACGGAAGATATCAGACTGCACCACTAGCATCTCTTTGCGCTGGAGCACAGGGGAAATATTGGTTTTTCCCAGCAGAGATCGCAGCAGGTCAGGGGCGATAAAGCGAGTGAGGACATCAGCGGCGGTCGCCATGATGCCGCTAGCCGTTTTTTCGCTAGCTCCCGCCTGAATGAACTGAGAGAAGTTGACCTGCACGAAGTAGGGCAACCTATCTTGCTTTGCCGCGTAGGATAGGCGTTCAACCAGATTGGGGAGCTGCACCAGGCTGAAGGCCATCGCCAGGTCTGGGTACTGGGTCGATTTGGCATACTGCAAAAGCGCCTGAATCAGCCGTTGCCCAGCAGGGCCAAAGAAAGCATCAGAGCGCCCGCTGTTGCCGCCCGTCAGATTTTTGTGGAAGACCTCAGCGAGCACACCGGCTGTGGTGCTATCGTTTTCGTCTTCGAGAAAATCCAGCGGGTTAACGATACCGCTATAGGCCCGCCCTGGTGCGAGAATCTGCACGTTGTAGCCATGCCGCGCCGCTAGCGTTGCTAGATAGCTGAGCTGGCCGCCCTTGCCGTACTCATCAGCCTTGTAGTCATAGAGCAAGATGGGATGGCCCTGCTCGATGGCCGATGTCATCATCGGGTCGATGACTGAGAAAGTTTTACCGCTTCCTGCCTTGCCGATAACAACTGCGCTGCGATTAGCATCGGGGACATAGACCGTAGGCGGCGTGCCGTTGATGAGCGTCATCGCAGAGGCCATGAAACCGCCTGCTTGCCACTGGCTAGGCGACCCGCACCAGAGGCAGACATCATCGGCATCACTGGAGCTGAGCTGCTTGTGCGCTCGCCTGACGGCTTTGAACTTATCTTGCCGGTTAGCCCAGCGGCCAGAGGTGAGCTGGTTTTTGCGCGGGCTAAGCAGGTTGAAGACATAAATAGCCACGACCAGGCCAATGAGAATCAACCCTTGAGTGGAGAACAAGACATCTTTGATAACCTGCCACGCTTCTCTAAAGGGGCCGAAAATCGCATCCTGTAACTGGGCAAATATCATCATAGTTAAGCCTGCTGGGTTCCACGGGAATAGTGATAGGTTCTGACTGGAGCGGCTCCAAGATAGAATTTTCGATACCAATTTCACCCAGGGCAGTGAGCACGGCCATGTCTAGCCCCAGCTGATTAGCGGCGGTGCGCAGCGGCGTACCGTTTCTAGCCAAGGCGATCGCCTCTCTGACCTCTGTGACCACCGGATCGTTCGCGGGTGTATAGCCTTGCTCAATAGCGATCGCTAGTCCCTGCTCAATATCCTCTAACGTGGCTTCGCCCTGGTCAGTACGGAGGACGTTGGGCCTGAGCGCCACGGTGTTGAATAGCCGGGTTTCTCTAACCTCGCTAGCAGGGGCAATCGCAATGCCGTTCGACTCGGTTTGAGAAGGTCTGCCAGAGTTTTGATGTAAGTCAAACAGGTAGGTGTAGGTATTACCCTGCTCATCGAGCGTGCTGATGACCATGTTGGGCACTGCCGACTTGGTTAGCCCCTCGAAGGGAATCGGCTGAATCAGCCGTAGTGCGACAACCTGAGCGGCTCCGCTATCGATTGGTGCATTGGTGTCGTAAACGATGTGACTGAGATCACTGAGCTGAATGAAGGTGATGACTTCGCCCGTAGCCGCAAAGTCAATGATGCTATTGCGGCCTGGATAAAGATTGACTGGCGAGGTATAGAGCCGTGCTCGGTCAGTGCTGACGATACTGGTGGCGGGTCTTGCCTGTAATGCTGCAGGTATGGGCACATCAGGCAGCGCATTGGGCCTGATCTGCTGAGCGATCGCTTTGCCGCTTGGCAGTAAGCCGCTGATAAAGAGCCAGGGAATGAGCCAGGGTAAGCGCATTAGAGAGCCACCTCCAGTAAGCCATCAACAAAGATAGAAACCTCTTCACCTTCCTCGACAATTAAATAGGGCTGAGCTGTCTCACGGTTATTTTGGGAGCGCTCAGAAAGGCGTTCGGCTGTGGGTGTAAAGAAACCTTCTAGAGCCGCGCCAAAGATATTGTCGTTGTTGCCGCTGGTAACCGTGGTCGAGGTGCTGGTCGATGTGCGATTACCGGACGAACCAGAGCTAGCAGTCGTCACGGCATCAGGGGCATTAATCACCCGACCGATATTGCCAAGCGCCCCGGCCAAGCCGACTAAGAGGTCATCGCCAAAGCTGCTACCGCCATCATTCTCGACTTCTGCTACCAGCGGTTCGTTATCCTCGCCTCGCACCGTAATAACGCCAGGTTCGATGGCTTCTTGCCGAACTCTGCCCGCCGCATCCTGATAGACAATGGCAACGACTGCGAGCTGAATGATGTTGGCCTCAAGAATGTTTGAGATTTCGGTAATCAAGACGGTGCCCTCTGGCAGGGCCACCTGCCCATTGATATCGAGCAGTGGCGAAGTCAGCTCAACGGCAGAGCGCCCGCCAGTAGGCCCATCACCGCCTGCGTAGACAACCGGCACCGTAACTGTGCCCTGGGCAGAGGAACCGATTGCCACCTGACGGATAGCAGGCTGCTGCGGCTGCGCTGTGGGTTGATTGCTTGTAGGTCTGCGATTAAGGATGCCTCTTGTTCCTGGAGACATAGCGACCAGCTCGCCTTGAGGCTGGGCCTTAGTGGAATAGCTGGCTGCTGTTGGCGAGTACCGAGCTGAGCTGAGCGGCTGTAATGAAGCGGCTGTTTCTGGCTGCTGTTGCTCTGGCAGCGGTACGGGATTGTCGCCAATCCTCGCTGAGGGAAACGGGAAATTTTCAGCTTCTGGCTGACTAGAGCTGCTGGCCGCTGGGTTACGGCCAGAACTAGAACGAGTAGGGCGAGGGCGATCGCCTGAAGTGGTAGCTTCTTCCTCAAACTCCGGCTCGGGTCTGAGGGCAACTTCAGCCCCGGCTGAGCCGACGCGAGAAAGCCTAGACCACTGCTCTAGGGGATCGACTTCCTCCTCTAGCTGTGGCGTAGGTGATGGGGAACGGGAGGAACCGCTGAGATCCGGTAGTGGCTGTCTAGCAGGTGAGGGAGAAAGCGTCGAAGCGGCTGGCTCTGGTGGCGGCGGTGGTGGTGACGGACTGGGAGACGAGGGCACCGAGCGCGATGGGCTAGAGCGCGTTGCGGTAGGCTGAGCTGGCGTCTGCGGTGACTGCGTTTCACCGTCTGCTTCCGGCTGATTGGGTCGCTCCGGTGTTTGGGCGATTGCCACCCGTTCTTCTGGCTGAGCGTCTTCCTGTTCAATGAGAGCCAGTTCTGCCTTATAGCGATCGCTTTCGCTGTAGGGGGAAGTTTCCTCATCGGGAAAAGGATTTTCTTCGCCTGGCTGAGCGACTTGTTCACTACCGCCGAAGAGGCCGGAGAAGATCCAGATAATGAAAGCGATCGCCCCTAGACCCGCAGCGACTAGGGCGAGCCTGGGCAGGGGGGAATTCTCAGCCCCTCTTTGCTTAGCAGTGCTTGGCCCTTCTATGAGTTCTTCGGTGGTGACTAGCTCATCTTCCTCGTCAGGATCGACACCAGCATAGCCAAGCTGTTCCTCATAAGGGATGCTATCGTCATCGGTTTCAGAGACAGACCCATTACTGTTAGTGTTAGCGTTTTTTTCAGCCGGAGCTGTCGTGATCTGACTCCCCCTGCCATTGCCGTTATTACTGTTGTGGTTAGTTTCTTCATCGACCTCTGGGAAGCCGAGATTTTCTTTATCAGCCATAGTTAATCGACCTCCAGGGGTTCAACTTTAGTGATGGTCAGCCCGTTACTCATGAGCTGGTAGACTTCTCTACGCCAAGCTAGCGGCTCCTCTTCATCGAAAACAGGCTCTACCGGGGGAATGGCTTTGAGCGTAATGGTGCGGTTCATGGGCACTTCAGCGGTTTCATTACGCCTGTCGCGTTCGATGCGAGTGGCGACGATATCGACTTCCCAGATTGCTTCACCCACTTGTCGGGGGCTGGAGACAGCAAAGAAGCGCACCACAGACTTATCGCGGCCCAGCATGGCCCCGGTGGGAACGATTTCTTCGCTCATCAGCCGTAGGAACTCTTGCCGAAACCCTGGCTCCATCAGGTAAGAGGCCAGATAAACCTCAGTCGGGATAGTCCGAGTGGTGCCCTCGATGGCATAACCTGGATCTTCAGCGTTGGAGCCAGGAATTTTGTTGTCCCACTCGAAGGACATCTGCATCCAGCGCACCGCCGTATTTTTGATGATGTCGGCTTCTCTATGGAGCACATCAAACTCAGCGGCCTCAGCGGTATAGCCATCCGGCTGCTGCACGTAGATGCTTTCCCGTTGTGCTAGTGCGCGGTTGTTGAAAAGTAGAAAAGCATTGCAGAAAGCGCTGACAAGCAGCCCCACACCGAGCAGGCCCATGACGACGATGAGGGAGTTCTCGCTTTTGATGGGCAGCAGCACCTTGCTGTCATCAGCGTCAGCTTTTGTAGGCCGAACGCCGTTACCGTTCTCTGTGTATTCTTCAGCTTGTTCAGCTTGAGAGAACTGCATGTCGTCCTCTGTTTGAGTGTTGAAAAAACTTAGCAGCCCCATAACTATTTCCTCAGAACGGCAAAACGAGCAGCGGTGGAGATGCCCCCGGTGACAGCCGAGGCGATGCTGTTAGCCCTGCGGCTGATAGAGGCATAGAGCGTGGTGGCACTCCAGCTTGAGATAAAAGTTGCCAAGGCAGGGGCAAAGACAGAGATGAAGAGCAGGAAGCCAAGATTCTGTGAGACTTCAATGGCACCGCCTCTGGTATTAGCTAGCACCACCGCCACAATGCCGACGATGAGGTTGTAGCCAATCTGCAAGCCCAGCAAACCCACGAAGCCAGAGGCCCAGGCCCAGATGGGCCGCCCCGATGTCGGTAAAATGGAGAGCACCAGCGCGATGGGGGCAAAGACCGCAGCAATCAGCAGTGATGCCTCAACTAAATTCACGAAAGCCCACTGCACCGCATAGAGAATGGACTGGATGATAGGCAGCAGCCGATCTTGAATAATGCTGGCAAACGCGCCGCTGATATCGCCGCTGATAACACCACCTGCGGCAGTACCGATATCGCGGATAGTGCCAGCAGCACTGAAGTTAAGAGCCATATCTGCAAAGGATTGCAGTGGGCCGAGGTCAATGCCAGGATTTTGCGCTTGGAGCTGGTCGTAGATAGCCTGCACTTCAGGCGCTTTGCTATCCCAGCATTCCAGAAAGGGATCGCCTACCAGTTCCTCACACTCGCTGTACACCTGCTTGATGCGCTGGACGCCCAAGTTGTTGAGGCCGAACTGGGTCACGGCATCTTGCATTTGATAACCAACGAGCTGCTTAGAGAGCAGCCCTGTCACGAGCTGGTAGCCCAAAGAGCGGACAAAGAGAATGCTGTTTGCCAGCAATTGACCATCACTGCCAAGGAACAGCAGCACAATGAGCGGGAAAGTAAAGATTTCGACGATAGTGCCGAGATACTTTGACTTCATCAGCTCGTTACCGTAGCGCACGAACATATAGAGGAAGCAGAGCGCTAGCAAGCCTCTAGAGAACTCAACGACATCGCCCCAGAGCTGCGAGTTTGGATCTACCACGTCGATCCAGGTTTCGTTCCACGAGGCAATTGTGTCTTCAGTAAGTTGGAGGGCGTTGGTGATGACATCGACAGCGGCTTGGGAGCCTTGCTGAGCGAGCAGGAGTGAGTCAATCATGGGGTGCCTCCTGCCGGATTGATGCCTGTACCGGGCAGGATGAGCTGCCCGCCCTGGGTAATGGCATCTGAGTAAGCTGAAGCATCTTGCCGTCTATCTTGGAGGCGATCTCCCTGAAGTTCTCTGACTGCATCGACGAGCATCTTATTTCTGAGGGCATCGTCTCTGGCGCGGAGCTGGGCATCGATGGTATCGAGGGTGCCAGTCTGCTGCTGAGCGGCAAGCTGGGCACTGATGTTGCGCAGGATATTTTGAGAAACGTCTTGGCCTTCTGAGTCTGAAGCCAGTTCAGTTGAGGTTTCGAGAGCGCTGTTTGCAGCTTCGGCGTTCTCTCTGAGCTTTTGCTGCCCGTCTTCCGTCAGAGCAGTTTGGGCCGCAATTTCATCGGTCATGTCGGTTTCAAACAAAGTCACCAAATCATCTTTGATGACGGGAGAACCACTACCGCCTGTTTTCGACCCAGTTGCTTCTTCAAAAGCTGAGGGAGCCGCGTTCTGAATCTGCTGCTCAATAATCTTTGGATCCGGTAATCCCAGTGCTCCGGTTTGAATCTGTACTGTGGAGCCGCCGGAGCTGCCACCGCCGCTGAGACCGCCTAAAGCGCCAGAGAAGATATCAGGCAAGTCCAGGCTCAACAGGTCAAAGAGTCGGTTCAGGTCAAAGAGGGAATTGAAAGTGCTGGTGATGTTATCGATCGCCCCGGTGACGGTGTCGATCGTTCCTGTGACAGTATCAATGGTGTTGTCGATTTGCCCAATGGTGTTATTGCCCAGCAGGTTGTCGGTACTGTTGTTAATGGTCTCAGTCAGCCCTTGAAGCTGCTGTTGGACAGCGGCATCAATATCGCTAGACGTATTGTTGACAATGCTATTGATGTCGTTGGCGGCACTGTTGATATCTCCCAGCGGGCCAGTTGGGGCAGTTGCGCTGCCAGCAGAGTTAGCATCACTGCCAGAGCTACCATCAGTAGCGCTTCTAGCATCATCGGCATTCGGGTTGAATGCCGGTGTGCCCTGTGCTCTGACAGGCCCGCTCTGTAGCATCAGAGCTATCAGAGGAGCGCTGATGAGCGTGGCAATTTGTTTGAAGTTGCGTTGAGTTCGCATCAGTCTGTTTTCGTCGCTACTAAGCTTCGCTTTTGGCCTGCGGCTTGGAATCGGCGTCTGACTTCAGGGGGTGCTTGAATATCCTCGAAGCCGATGGCACCGCGCATGGCCTGCACATATTGGCGGGAAAATTCTCTGAGGCCATCGAGATAGCCGCGAGTGGTTTCTGGATAGAAAGCCAGCACCCGGTTACGAGCAAGCTGTTCTTCCTCTCCGTTGGCTAATGCTGCCAGCATCAGTGGCGCAGCATAATAGCGGGTGCGCCAGAAGCGGCCCTGTTCTTCTACCAGCCACCGGGAGAAGAGATCGGCTTTGCTGCCCTTGAAGCGTTCGGTGGCGTTGAATTTAATCACCGATTCAGGGTAGTCAAGCGCCTGCATGTAGGCGTTGCAGCCTGCATGAGTCGTTTTTCCTGTAATGACGGTGCTGATGTTGGCAAGGATCTTAGCGCTGGCTGAGCATTCGACAATGGCATCGAGATCCTGGGCCAGGATGACTGAGCTAATGCCCTCTTTCCGCCCGGTGGCAAAGGTTTCACCGACTAATTCGGCAAAGCCGCGCTTGCCCAGCAGTACCGACAGCTCATCACCTACAAACAGCGATTTATCGTGAGCCAGAGCATTTCTGAGGGCGGCCATCTGAGCTGAAAGCGCCATGATGTAGGCGTTGCTCTCGTTAGTCAGACCTGACAGCGCATAGAACTTGATGATGGGGTCTGGATTTACCGAGCTGGGCTGCCCGATCGCATCTCCAATATTCGGGTCAACGAGCTTGGCCCCGACTTGGCTAACAATCTGGTTGATGGCTTTTGCGTCGATATCCTCATAGCTTTTGAGGTCAAGCTGTTCTCTGGAGCAAAACTTCAAAAACTCATGCAGCGTGGGCATCTTCTGCCAAGCTTCACTGAGCCAGCCCTTTTCCATCGCCTCGTTGTAGCGCTCTAGAATCTCAGCGTCCGCAAAGAAGACTTCTAGCGTCCGCAAAACAATAGAGTTAACCCGCTCTAGAAGCTGCTGGTCATTAATCTGACCCATAGCGATCGCTACAATTGCCTGCCGGACAAAGTCTTTCCAGCGCTTGAAACGCTGAAGCTGAATTTCAGGTCTGAGATTGAGCAGATTGGGCGGTTCTAGCAGATTGAGCTTTTCATGGAGAATATCGATATAAGCACCATGCCTACCGAGTGCCTGCACAGCAGTTTGGAAGGTGCTGTTGCCACCGGAGCTGAGGTCAATGCCGACGACCGGAATATTTTGAGCTAGGGCATCCTCAATAAAGCGCCAGCCGAGTACCGACTTACCAGAGCCAGTGGTACCTGTGATCAGGACTCGCCCGGTACCTGTGAACAGATCGACGTAGAGCGGCTTGCCCCCTTCTTCCGTTTGAAATTCGACACCTTGGTCATGAACGTCACGCGGGCAGGTAATTGGTAGGAATCCGGCGACGGTTTCGGTATCGAGAACAATGCGCCGCTCTGAAAAAGCGTTATAACGGGTCAGCAACGGAAACCTATTAATGGGTAAGGTTTCGAGCCAAACCCGCCAGCAGACATCATTTTCAATCACCGCCTCAGCGCTGCCGAAGCTGTTACAGAGCTGGGCGATCGCCTCATCACATTCCCTTTCAGACTTTCTCCAGACGATGAAGGTGCAGCCAACCAGGATTGGCTTTTGGCCTTCGAGCATCTTCATCAGGGCTTGCTCAGCCTGCTTGCTTTGCAAGGCGGCGTGGACATCACGCCCGGTACCGTAGGTAGCCGCCCGCTCGCTCTCGAAGTGACTTTGGCGGGTCATCTTCTCTAGCTCATCCTGGGTACTCCAACGCTCCTTGGGCGTGACCTCAACGACGCATTCGGTATCGCGGACGTAGGAGTTCGATAATCTCTCCCAGATCCACTTGAGCTGCTGGCGGGTATTGCGCCATAGCTCAGGTGGGGCTTCGAGTACGGCGACCTTTCCGACGCGGCCATTGACGTAGATATAGCCATGCTGCCGCTTGTGCCGGGGTGTGGAAGGCTGGCCGCGATCGCCCTGGAGCAGCAGCGTTACTAAATCTTTCTGACCAGAAGGGGGTATTCGCTGTCTGATGCCGTCTTCGGTCTCACGAATTCTGATGTATTGGGTGAGCTGTGGTGCTTTGCGGCGATTGAAGCGATACCAGAGCCATTCCCATAGCTCTTGAGCGTCCATCGGCTCGAAGTTGAGCTTAGCTTTAGTTTCGAGGACATTTCTCCAGTTGAGATAGCCGCTCTCGTAAATCTGTCTTACCAGCTTGAGGTAGAACTGTTTGAAGTGGTGTTCTTCAGTGCCCGCCACCTTGCGGACTCTCTTATTAATGAGTTTCTTAGCGCCTAATACCGCCTTGCCAACAAAATCTGTGTTTTGCTCATCCGCGCGGGCACTCGACCAGGTGGCCCAAACGGTCTGACTCCAAACCTGCCGGATACCTTTCTCAGTGAGTTCCTTAATCCGGGCTTCTTCATCCAAGAGCATCACTGAAATGGGAGGCATTTTAGAGATGCGGGCCAGGTTTCTAAGCTGGGTTCTGCGCTCTGTAATCGAGGATTTACATTCGGTGTAGAAGCGTAGGCGCTCACCGTCGAGTAGTTCCGCCATCCCCTGCTGAAGCGAGCCGATGGCTTCCTCTACTTCAGCGCGGTAAAGCTGCGGGTGCAGCCCTTGGAACTTAAAGGGAATTTCTGCTGACCACTGATCTTTCTTGGCGTCATAGAGCAGCAAGCAGGCAAACTTATGGCCTCCCAGTTCAACTTGAACGATTGAGTGGAGGTGGCACAAATCTTGGAAAGGGGCGAACTGCTTTTCCCCTGACTGGGTTTTGCGCTTAATCTTCTTGTCTTTTTTCAGAAACTTGCGAAATTTATCCCACATACCGGGTTCATAGGCTCGAATAAAGATCGTTTCTCCGTTTGTCCAGTCATGGCCAGGCGGGTGCGCCCAGGATTTGATGAACTTGTAGGTTTTCTCGCCTGTGAGCACCCACCAGGTACCGTTGAGCCAGAACCACACCAGGAGCCAGGTGATGAAGTTCTGGGCCAACAGCATCTTGACGAAGAAGAAGCTGACCCCACCGATAGCCACCCAGGGCATGAGTTGCTCAGCGGGGATGGGGCCAATGCTGGCCCGCGCCCCCAGCAGCTTATTAACGCGAACGGGATCTCTATCGATATCAAGGCTCATAAGCAATGCTGAGGTACGCGGACAAACTACGCCAGATTAAGGAGCAGTACCGGGGCCACCAGGGGCACCGCCGGGGCCACCGCTACCAGTGCCGATAATGAGCTGGCTGATGACTTCCACGCCGATAACGAAAGCAACGCCAATGGCTAGCAGGTTGGCAATCGGTTGCCAGTCGCCGCCTCTAGTAGCCTGGGTAAAGACGATTACCACACCAATCAAAAAGGCTAAAACAATCAGGATGCGGAAGATATTGAAGATAGTGGTAATAACAGCGGGATCGACTGTACTACCGCTAGTGCTGGAAACAGCATTAGTCACCGCCTGTTCCAGATTATTGAACATCTGGGCGTTGACCGGGCTAACGCCGCTGAACGCTGCCAGAGCCGAAACGGCTACTACTGCGCTAGCAAGGTGCCAACTCTTGAGCGGTAATCCCCACCGGGTTATTTGACTGATACTCTGATTGAGCACGCCCAGGGCGATCGCGGGCAGTGCCATCACTAGGGCCACCATGACGGTGACCGGGCTGGCGTAGAGCATGTAGCCAGCGACCGCTACGAGGGTAGCGATCAAGCCAAGCTCAGCCTGATGCAGAACGACTTTGTTCCACAGCAGATTGAATTTGATGACTGGCTTCGATTTTCTCGGTCGTCTTGCGATAGTCATAACTGCGTCATTGTCAATCACTTCAAATCGGTCATAGCTCCAGCTCGCGCTGCTTAGAGCGGCGGCGCGGCGTTCTTCTACGCGCTTGCTCCGCTTCTTGGTCAGAAGACGTTAGCTCCTGCTCCTTCTGGGTTAAAAGCTCTTGTGTGTGGTCGCTAGGGACATTGTTTTGCTCAACGAAGATAGCGTCATCGTTGCCCGCAGTGGCGCTAAAGACCTGCTCACCGCTCTCTCGGTCTTGACCTGTAATCTGCTGAGTGCCATCGGCCTGACGCTCAATGCTGAACTCATAGTCAAAGCCGGATTCTGGGCTATTCCAGCGGATATTGCCGCTGTTGCCTGCAAATTCATCTGCCGTCTGCGGTAAGCTTCTCAAGCTATCGACAAGCTGTTGTCCCTGCTTGTACTGACCGTATTCCTGAGCGGATTGAGGAAGCTGGCTGATTGTCTGAGCTTGCTCATCACTCAGTTCGTCAATCTGGGTCTGCCAGTCTCCATCTACTTCCTTTTCCTTGGTAGCTTCCAGTACGGTGCCGTAGCTGGGATCTGTGACGGTCAGCCGTGAGTTTCGGCCTTGGAAGCCCTCGCGCGATAGCTCCACAGTTCCAGCCGAGCTATCAAAAGCACTCGGTTCTGTTTCACTCCTAAACTCAGTTCTTGCCTGAACGAAGTTTTCAAGCGATTGGGCAACTTCATCGCCTGTGGGCCTACTGCCTAGCTCAGGCTTAGGTGATTGCGTGATTTCGCCCACCGCATTCTCCAGCGTGCCGAGGCGCTGATCAATCTGAGCGATCGCCTCATCCATCTGATCAAGCTGCTTGCCGATAGGAGCATTTGGATCTAGCTCAATCGGCTCAGCTTCTCCCAGCTCCACGCCCAAGCGATCGCCAATAGCGCTGATACGCTCATTAGCCAGATTCAAGCTTTTCTCAGTAGGAGATTGGCTATCGGCTGCTAGGTCACTTTCGGTAGTTTGCGCCTCTGTTTCCGGCTGTTCGTCAACCTGTTCAGCCTGCTCAACTAACGATTTTTCTAGCGCTGTGGTGCGATCGCCTATCTCTTCTAGCTTGTCAATTTGCTCTGTCGCACGTTGGCTGTTGGCGCGGCTGCGAGCCTTGCGTACTTCTTGGCCGAACTTTTCACCTAGCTCCAGCAGTCCGCCCGCTGCGGCGACGGTGCCACCGAGAAAGGTAAGGCCATCCACTTCATCAGACTGCCGCGATAGACGTTCACCAGAGCGCTTAATCTTGCGGCCCTGCTGCTGGCGATCGCTGGAGTCTTCTTCAGCATCAGCCGTCTCCTGCATGATTTGCTTCATCGAGCGCTGGCGCTGCTTCTGGCGTTGTTTGCTATCTGCCTTGCTGCTACCTTCCGCCTCAGCAGGTTGCCACTCGGCATCAATGATTTGCTCTTTTTGCTCTGGTGATTCCGCCATGATTTGCTCTACCGCATTCATCGAATAGGCTCGTCCGAGCTGGCTTCCGGCAAAGGCAATACCGTCCTTCTCTAAGCTCCAGCCGCGATCGCTGAGCTGGGTATCAATGCCTTGTTTCTCTAGGAAGTTTGTGATGCCTTCAACTGAAGTGGCCTGCTCGATAGCGCTGTCAATCGCATCCTGAAGCTTAGAGCGAACAGTTGGTTGAGGTGGCTTTTGACGCGGATGCTCTGAATTTTCATATTGGGCTTGCTCGGCGGCTAGGCGATGAACTTGCCCGGATGGGTCGCGGCGGTGCCCCACTTC
Source organism: Leptolyngbya sp. SIO4C5 (assembly GCA_010671965.1). Taxonomy (GTDB): domain Bacteria; phylum Cyanobacteriota; class Cyanobacteriia; order Phormidesmidales; family Phormidesmidaceae; genus Sphaerothrix; species Sphaerothrix gracilis. Next base: position 15,985 of record JAAHIC010000010.1, on the reverse strand, counting down.
CCAGCTATTCGGCTCAGAGGTCAGGCCCATCTCTTGCTCCACGTCGCGAATTGCGTTTTGGAAGCGGTAGTAGTCCCATGACGTATCAACAGCAACCCCATCAGCGCCTACCCGGTTAACGACTAGGTGCAGGTGTGGTCGTATCTCGTCGCTGTCTGGATAGCTTGTGTCCTCATGTAGGTAGCCGACCGCTTGATGTCCGTCCAAGCCAGTCTTCTCTAGAAATCCGGTCGCAAGCTGATTCCAATCCAACTTAGACAGCTCATCTTCCTCAGCAACAGAGATAGAGATGTGATAGCAAGGCTTTTCAACGCGATCGCTCTTGGCGGCTTGTGTTTCCATCGCTTCGGCAGTGGCGATTGGGTCAATCTCCTGACCCAGCAGAGCATCGATGCCTTGAGGCACAGAAGAATGGATAACCTGTGGCTGCTTATCCTCTCTCACGGCTACATAGCGGTGAGTGGCCCGGAAATCTTTGGTTGTAGCTGCATTGACAATAGCCATCGGTTAACGTTGTTGAGCTTCTAAAAAAAGCTGCTTCAGCTTCTCTGCAAGTAGAGCAAAGTGGTACTCTACCGGGTCTTCGTTGGCATCAATTTCGGCACTGTGCCGAGAAAAAGTAACATCTAGTTCCGCTTCAATCACAAATCTCAGAGCAAACAACTGAGCCTCGATAGCCGATAGATACCGCCTGATATCAGCCCAGGTGCTTTCAGAAACTTGCTCATCTAAAGCCAGAGATCTCAAGAAATCAGACAAGCTAACTTCCTGATCTTGTGCTCTCCTCGTGATTCGATCTTTTTCAGCGGATGTCACCAAGAAGTGAATCTGATCAGTACGAGCCAAGACAAAATTAAAAAAGGTGAATCAAGTTAATTACTACTAGTAATAAAACAAAAGTATCGGTAGCAACTAGATAATAAATCGGTCAAGAGTTAGAATCAAGGCACCATGTACAGACTTCCCATTGCCTGACCTAAACGCAGCAATTTGTAAAAGCTAAAATCTGTATTCAAATGTATTCATTTTGATTCAAATGTATTCAAATGTAGTCAAATAAATATAAACAAATAAAAATGTATTCAAATGAATACTCTAAAAAAGCTTAAAAACCTCGAAAAATTGTCTACCTTTTTCCCTAAAGCTAAAAGTCTGTATTCAAATGTATTCATTTTGATTCAAATGTATTCAAATGAATACAAGCAAAAATCAACCTCTATTTGATGTCTAACAAACGGATGATGCAATTAAATCCAATTTTAAATATTTTGGCTATAACTTGGAAAAGAATCAGCGATTAGAAATGTTACAGGGAATACAAAATATAAAAATCGCCTTTGATCCTGGTAGCTCAGTAACAAAAGTCGTATATCAGATTGACAGCAATAAACCCTGTGTTCTGCTTATGGAACCTGAAGTGATTAAGGTGCCTGTTGAGTCGGTTGAACAGCGAACTTATAGCAGTGCAGGTGTTGTAACTCCAGTCAATGATGCTTGGCTAAAATTTCGTGCTAGGGATGACAACTGCTTTGCTGTAGGTTTTCTAGCTCAGCAATTTAAAGCGTCTATTCAACTCGATCAGCTTAAATATGAAGCTGCTATTGTTAAAGCACTTGCCACCATCGGAGCCGTTGTTCAGCGCGAAGCTTTAAAGGAATCAGTTGATGTGCATTTAGCCGTCTTGCTTCCGTTAGGAGAGTTTGCTGATAAGGAGAAGTTTAAAGAACAACTTACTAAACAGGCTAGACATATTCACTTTAGGGATCAGCATATTCAGCCCAACTTAGAGAGCCTAATGGTTAGTCCAGAAGGAAGTGGATTTGCGATGAAGCTTCTTCGAGAGAAGGGACAAGACTGGTTCGTTCGACGTGAGGCAGTCTGTAGTCTGATGCTAGGTCATCGTAATAGCTCACTGCTAACTTTCAATCATGGTCAGATTGATATGAATGCTTCTAGCACAACTGACCTCGGTTTTGTTCAGCTAGTTGATAAGGTTATTGAAAAAACTTCCGGTCAAAGCCGTCAGAGCTTAACACGCACTATATATGAGATTGGGAATAACATCTCTACTGAAAATATTTTGCTCAGGAGCCTTGCTAAATCGAAGCAGCCTAAAAACATCGAGACAGAAGTTGACCAGATTGCTAGCGCCATAAAAATTGCTAAACAGGAATACTGGCAACTTTTAAAAGAATGGCTTGATGGTATTCTGCCAACTCGGATTGACAGCCTATGTATTGGTGGTGGCGCAGGATACTATTTGCGGCATGAAATTAAAAGCCATCTGGGCTGGGCCAACCCCTCATGGAGCACAAGAGATATGGCAAACACTATCACTGATGCTGTCAATCAGTTTGAAGATCCCTCGCTAAAGCATAGATTAATTGATGTTTGGAACATATTTAGTGAAAGTTTTGAATCTATAATTGAAAGCGATCGTGTTGCGTAGGAGTTAGGATGGTCAGTAAAAATGGTGGCACTAAATATGACTTTGATCATCAAGTTCGATTAAGAGGCTTTAGGAACGCCAAGGATGAGATGTCGATCATTTTGCAGCATTTTGAAGATGATTTGCCCTTCGACCTGGATATTATTGGTAGCACTAAAAGCATGTTTGCCAAACGGCATCTAGTCTTTGTGCTCAAGCAAAAGGGTTATCCCAAAGAGGTGATCCAGCATATTGCTTATCAGGCTATAGGTTACTTCGAGGGCATTATCCGAGCTATCAAAAACGCGGCAGATATTAAGGATGAGCCAGATATTTTACCTCCCTCAATGCTTTTCTCTTCTGAAAGAGCCGAGCTAAAGAATGGTCATAGCAGTCATGACAACAGAAAAGACTCTACTCCTATTGGAGACGGATTGAAATCTTCTAATGAAGAGGAAACCAAGAAAATTGGTCAAAATTTTGACCGAATGCGATCGATGTTTGAAGCAAACTAAAAAGTTTTTATGACTAACGGTAAGAAGCAAATAGACAAGAAGCTACACAACATACACATGATTGGTGGAGAGAAGGGAGGCGTGGGGAAAACCTTCGTTTCTCGCTCCCTCTGTCAATATCTAAAATCCCGAGGGACTCAATTTGCCTTGGTTGAGGCAGATGCCCAAATCAACGATGTAGGACGGATATACGCTTCTGAGGCCGCAGAGACAGCAACTATCACGCTCTCAGATGACGAGACGATGCAGACTGAGCCAGACGTCATCTTTAACCTGGCTGTCAAGCATCCGGTCCTAGTCAACCTCCCCTCTAACACGCTTGATGTATTAGAAGCCTGGATAGATAGGGTGAGCTTGCTTAAGTTCATGGAGACTGAGTATGAAGGCAATCGCTTAGTCAAGTGGTTTGTCAGCGATGGATGTTACGAGTCAGTACGTCAGCTAGAGCGTAGTGTGAACCAGCTTGACAACGCAATTCCTCACGTTGTTGTGCTCAACCGAGGTCGGCTCAATGGGCGTGATTTCAGCTATTTAGATGACAGCGAAATTTACCAGAGGGTAAAGGAAGCACCTAATTTCGTCACTGAAATTGAGTTCCCCTCGATGGAGTCGAATATTCAGTATTTCATCGATAGCAATGAGCTGACTTTGTCTGAAGCCATGCAACTTATCCAGGCTGAGATGGGTGTTTTGTCAAAGCAGCGAGTTAAGACCTTCATAGACAAGCTGAGTGAAGGGTTTGAGACTGCTTTTAGTGCGCTCAAAGATAGAGGGCTGATTGCGGAGCAGCAAGTGCCCTCGTTGGCTGATCCTCCTTCAGAGAATGAAGGTAACGAAGAGGAAGGTAACGAAGAGAACGACAAAGAAGATCCTGAAAGAGGTAACACGCCTGATACGGATCCAACTTCATTTGAGGTTAGTGGTCAGCACATGTCGCCAGGGAAGCCAGAGACGGAACCAGTAAGCTAGCTTCTCTCTATTCTCAAAGCAAAGCAAAGAAATTCCTGTAAGTAGATGACTACGGCTGTTGACGAGAATGCTGTTTTCAATGCCCTGCTAGAGGGTGTTGAAGCTGATACCCAGGCTAAGATCCTGCGTATCACCAATACGTTTCCTCTCGATAAAAGCGATCCACTGTTTTTACTGCTGCTAGCCAATTCCAGCGTACAAGCACTGATGGAGGAAACGCCCCAACAGCTCCAACACACGATTGAGATTGCTTGTCAGCAAGCCCTCGACCGGGTTGATAACTATGAAAAAGCAGCTAAGCGTGGCATCGAGCGGCAGATAGCCGAAGCGGCTAAAGAGCTGATTCAAAAAGCAGGCGCTAGCAAAGCCCAGATAACTATCAAATCGCTGATAGCTGCCGGAGCGATCGCCTTTGGCTTACTCGGCTTAGGCGTATTAGGTGGTTGGGGCTATAGTCAGTGGCGGCAGTCACAAGTAGAGATGGCTCCGGGCGGGCCGCGCCAGCTCACCCTAGCCGAAGCCGAAGCCCTAGACTGGGCCATCAGTGCCGAAGGACAGTTGGCAAGAAATATCGTCACCTGGAACGAAGACTTGCTAGGCGGCGAGTGCCAACAGCAGGTACAGGAACTAGGCATCACCATTCAAATCGGTAGCCGTCAGGCCAAGTCAGGTTTTTGCTTGCTCTGGACGCAGCCGCCAGCGCAGCGAGAATTCTACTCAGCTCAGTAGAGAGCAGTGAGCGTATAAACGATGAGCCAGCGTACATTCAATCCCCTCAATATCTGGCCCAAGCTCCAGCGAGAGCACGAGTATATCGTGGCGTGCAAAGCAGCGGTGAGCGATCGCAACTTTGTGTTGGATCGCTTTTTGCACTTCACCCACAACCAAGACTTACCCATCTACTTTTGGAACAGCGCCTATGACATGCTGCAACAGGTAAAACCCTGTGACTACAGGCGCAAAGTAGATTTGCATGAGAGCGATATTGTTCTGCCCAGCTTTGAGGCTGAAGGTGTTATCAGCAGCGTCGTGGCGCTGGCTAGACCCGGCATCTTTGTGCTGGAGGGCTTGCTCAAAGATGTGGGCGATCGCCTCGTTCATGAAATAGAGAACGCCCATTTTGCCCTGAGACAAAACGGCATTGAGCAGTATGTGGTGCTGCTAGATTCCTATTTAAAGATCCCCCTCGATTTATACCCACTGCTGCCAGCGCTGGAATATCCGATGCCGAGCCGGGATGCGGTGCAGGGCATTGTGGCAGATTTCTGCTGGGATGTGTTGGGGATGGAGCAATCGGAGGAGAGCATCAACGCTCAGCGCCAGCTCGTGCAGGCTTGCTCCGGTTTGCCGCGTGGCGAGATTGATATTGCGCTTCATAGAGCGGCTGAGCGATCGACTTTAGACAAAGTAGATATTTCAGATATCACCGGGCTGGTGATGGGCTACAAAACCAAGAAACTGAAAGGGCGCGGCATCAACATGCTGCCAGAGCCGGACGTTCCGGTGGCCGCCGGGATGGACAGACTTTACACCACGCTCGATAAGGTACGGCTGCTGCTGCAACCAGAGGCCGAGCAGCGCAACCTCAGACCGCCTAAAGCTATTCTGCTGTGGGGTATTCCGGGCACAGGTAAGTCACTGGCGGCGAAGCTTGCAGCCAAACACATCGGCGGCACCTTAGTCAGCACGGACTGGAACGGCCTTGTGGGCCGGACAGTGCAAGAGTCGATGAACAACCTAAACGGGTTGCTTGATTTTGTTGATGAAATCGGCACCTGCATTCTGTTCTTCGATGAGTTTGAAAAAGCTTTCTCTGGCTGGGATACCAGTGTTGAGGGTGGTGTACTGGGCAAGCTGGCCGGACGGCTATTGAGCTGGATGCAGGATCACACCTCTCCAGTGGTCATGTTTGCCACCATCAACCACTTGCAGATGCTTCCAGCCGAGATGATCCGGCGTTTCGAGTACGTGCATTTCTTCGGAATGCCTCATGCTGGCTCACTCTGGGAAGTATTCAAAGTTCACCTAAAGAAATACTTTGAGTATGACTTTAGCGATCGTGATTGGCGTGTGCTCCTTCGTGAGTACCGGGGCTGCACTCCGGCAGAGGTCGCCAAGGCAGTACAGCACGTTGCTGACGCTTACTATTTCCGCGACATGCAGAGCGGGAACTTCAGCCCAGCTAAGCCCCATCTGGCCTTATCAGACCTGATTGAGGAGCGACAAAACTTCAGCCCAGCTTCGACGCAGCGGGATATCAGCGATCAGATAGCTGCGATTCAGAACCGGGCTGATTATGCCATTCCAGTATCGGGGCCAGATACTTCCCCGTTTGCCGTACCTGACCAATCGCTGATGGGCATCGACGAAGATGCCATCCGCACGAGCAAAGAGATTCAGGCAGACCACCGACTCAGAAGTGTGCAGCTAGGCGATAGCGATCGCCCAGAGTTCTAATGAAAGCGCTGTTGAGATACCTACTGATAATTTGTTTAGCGCTCGCGGCCTTTCTGCTGCCGTCAGCTCCGGCAGCCGCGCAAACGCAGCAGCAGACAGCGCCAGCATTGATTCAGACACAAAGCGGTGCCTATCAAGAGGTGGTGCCCAACTTTGATAATGTTTCGTTTGCTGATTTGGGCAACGTTGAACAGGGCGGCAACATCGATTTTCAGGGAGTGCAGCGTCAGTGGCAGACAGGCGATCCCGTTAGCAGCGTGCTGACCATTGGCGATGTTTCAGCCTTGGGCGGACAAAGCCTATCGCTGGGCCAGATTAATCAGATCACGGGCACCAACTTTTCCGAAGGTCGCCTGTCAACCTACCAGCTCCTCTCTCAGCAGACCTTAGAAAATCTATCAGCCTCAGTTCCTTACCTGGGAGATTACAAGGTAGGGGATGTCGCGCCTATCAAGCAGCTCCTCTCTCAGCAGACTGGGCAGCTTGACTTTGGCAATATTACGATTGACCAGTTCCTCTCCAACAATCCTGGCTTAAAGGATCTAAAGCTAGGAGCGACTAATCTGGATGTCTTTAAAGTCGCTGACCTGCCGAACATCGACTCAGCTCAGATTGCTGATTTTCAAGGCTGGGATGAGGCCAAGATTTCGGATGTTCCTGGCTTGCAGCACATACCGCTGAGCCAGTTTCCCAGCGGCATTACTGGGCTGAACGGCATCATCAGCCGCATCGACTTTATCTGGGGGCCAGCAGAAGACCGGCGCACCAATACGATTAGCGGTTCCTACCAGGCAGGCTTTGAGGTGCCCTGCTCGGAGGAAGGCCAGCTAGTGAGAGCGCCTGATAAGTGCGCTTACATCGAGCTAGACGACTTAGAAAACGAAGGTCGCAAGGTACAGGGCGGCTTTGAAGGCAAGCAGTGGATTAGCGGTAAGTACCACGAAGTTGAGGGTGGCTTTGGGCCGCTCAAGTATGTGCCCTCACCAATGGGCTACTCAGTGGGCTATGAACCGACAGGTCGGCATCCCTTTGGCTCAGTTTTCAAGATGGTGGTGTGGGAACCGGATGAAACCACCGATGAAGTGAGCTTCAAGCTATTCTTCCGCTGGTGTACCTACATTCCGGTTATTGGTCGCACCTGCACCCCGTACAACCAGTTTTCAATTCCCTGGCTGGACTATGAAGTGAACTCACTGCTGTATGTGGGGCCGCTCGATGGTCAAGGCGGTGCCAGCGCAGCGCCGTCGCCGCCGCCGGGGACAACACGATATCCGGGGTCACAGCTTAGCCCGATTACCACCGGGCCATGCACAGGCAAAACGATTGCAGGCGTCAGTTTAGATAAGCTGGCGAACTCGATCGCTGGCATTGAGTCACGCGGTTCTGGCAACTATCAGGCTGTGGGTGTGTATACCAATGGCGGTCGGGCATTGGGCCGCTATCAGATGATGACCTACCTGCCAGAAGTGCAGGCTGAGGTGAAGCAGGTATCAGGCGGACAAGTATGGCTCAATCGCATCAGCGGCGGCTACCGTCCATCGGCAGCAGAGATTAATCGCTATTTTCCGCAGCCAGCGCAGGAGCGAGCGTATCAGGCAGAAATGCAACAGCTTTTTAGCCGTGCTCAGAACCAAGTTGATCCACAAACAGGTAGACCTTTCACAGGTGGGCGTTTAGTTGAACGGGTTAGTCAGATGTGGTTTGGTGGGCCAGGTGCTCCGATTGATGGGGGCCGTTCGGATGCGTTGGGTAGGCTCAGCCTCTACGACTACGGTGTGCAGTCCCGCAAAAACTATGTTGCTCAAGGGGGGCAGAACTGCGTACCGGGGGGTGGTCAAGGTTCTGGTCAGGCAACTGGGCAGTTCGCCAACCCTGCACCGGGTTATGTGATGACCTCTGATTTCGGGCCGCGTCCTAGACCGTGTGCTGGCTGTAGCAAATACCATCCTGCGGTGGATTTAGGCACTCCAATGGGAACGCCTATCAATGCAGCCGATGGTGGTGTTGTTTCCTATATCGGTTGGGCTGGTGGCTACGGCAGGACAGTCGTAATTGATCATGGCAATGGCTATAAGACTCGCTACTCACACTTGAGTAGCTACGGTGTTTCTCAAGGTACTGCTGTTTCTCAGGGGCAACAGATTGCGGCCTCTGGTCAGTCGGGCAATGGGACTGGGCCTCACCTGGATTTTGGTGTGTACCGCAATAGTCAAGCTAATTTCCCAAATGCTTCTACAGCGGTGGATCCAGAAAACTTTATCAACTTTAGATAGGAAATGATGATGAGGCGTTTTAACTACATAGGATTATCGCTGATGGCAATAGGCATCTCAATCGCCATTAGTTTACTTTCCTCTTCGAGCGTAAGAGGCCAGGGAGAGCAGTCAGTTCCTCCGGCTGTTGACGCCTGCATAGATAGCCGTTCTCCCTTTACCGCTGGCGGCGTTGAGCTAATTGCAACCGCAACAGTTGAAGACACTAACTACTACCTTATTTATACCTATGAATCGGCTCCCGGTTCTGAGCAGTATCCTATTGCCCTTTTAGTCTCATCGCAGACTGAAAATACTTGTCAGCGAGAGCTTTGGAATACACCACGAGACTTTCTTGAATATGCGAATTATGTTCCGCTCGATGCGGCTGTTAAGTTTCGAGAGATTGAGTATTCTATTCAGCTTGAGCGTATGAGCAGAGCAGAGTTCATCAACGCTTTTGACCTTTCATCTATAGATCTATTTCCTGAAGAAGCGGAAGCATTGCAACGCTTAAATATTTTGGATGAAATTAGGAGTAGTCAGTAAATGAATATTGATGAAAAAAACAAAAAATATCAAGCTGAGGAAGACATCGAGCTGCCTGAATGGGCAGGGAAGATAGTCAAATATTCCTACTTAGGATTTGGTCTTTTCCTGTTAGTATCCTCACTGTTCTTACTAGGCTGTTCATCTGCCGGAGCTTCTGATGGACTGAACTGGCAAAGCACTACTTCAGTTATCTCGGAGGAAAGAGCCAAAGAAATTATTGCTGAGAACTCAGCCGAGTCAGCCAATAGAGACTCAATTTTAGAAACGATGCGGGTCTTTCAGTCTGATGAAGGCTTGTTGTTTGTTGACTTCAATTCGCCAGAATTGACGGGGCGCTTAGGTAGCTTGCATGTCATTTATGACAGTGAAGACAACCTGATTTTTGGTCGTTATCTACCTTCCAGATTGCCTGAAGGAGTACCTACCCTTCAGCTTTCAGAACGTACTAGCGGCGGCTATCCTTGTCTGATTATTAATAGCGATCCGACTGAAACAGAAATCACTCAATACACGCTTTGCTATCAGGGCGCAGATTGGGTTGTTGTCGATGAAGCAGTTGTTAGTTACTAATGTCTAGAGCTGATATCCATTTGCCTAGTGCTTTAGCCGATCTCACGAACGTTCAGCGTGAGCGACTACGGCAAGGTGTTGATACCTTGACTCAGCAAGGCGTTAGCCCTGGTGATGCTTGGCAGGTCGTATCGACCCGGCAGCGGCAGGCTGACCTGCCAACATACGCGCCAATGGCTGACGAGCAGGAAACCTTAAATCGGGCTGCGCAGCAGCTAACAGGTCAGCAGTCAGGTATAGAGCGATCGCCTGCAATAGAGCTGTCCCCTCAGCTTTCCAGTACAGCGGCAGCTAACAGCGATAGCTCAGGTGATAGCGGTATCGAGCAGGTAGAGGAAGAGGTAGCCCAGCTAGAGCCGTCGGAAGACCAGCAGCCGGTAGAGTCAGCGATCGCTTTTTCAGAGCCACCTAAGCGAGAAGCAGCCGCCAGTGGTGAAGCGGCGTCAGACGAAACAGCGAGCCAAGACGATATGGCTCAGGACATTCTAGACAATGCCCGTCGTTTCTTAGATACAGCGATCGCCGCTGGGGTTATCGATGAGAGTAGGGTTATCGATGAGAGTTTGGACGAAGTTCGAGCCGTCAACGAGCGCTACATTGCCAGCCGTAGTCGGGCTGGTGTGGTGACGGTGAAGAACCAGGAAAGTGAAGGAATTGCAGTTGGAGATGAGGCAGGTGTCAGCGAAGCCAGCGGCTTAACTGCCTCAGATCGAGAAGCCTGGAGTCAGTACGGCCAGGTGAGTGTTGAGCAGCTACAGCAGGAGCAACAGGAGCAGTGCCGCCAACAGCGGCCAGCTCCTGACCTAGAGCTGTAGTGAACTATCAAAAAAAGGAGGAAACCTCATGACTACGCAGCAGTTAGCGAGCCAATCTACCGTTCAAGCTAAGCCTCAAAAGAGCGGCAGGCTAAAGAACGGTGTTCGAGCCGGGTCTTTTGTGCGGATCTATAGGGAGCATGAAATGCGCTTTGCCAGAGTTCTGCATGTCGTCAGCAGACCCGGCATAGGGCCAAACGTGACGGTGCAGTATCTTGACGAGCTAGAGGGTGGGAATCAGGAAAAGGTTTTTGGCAATATTGTGCAGCCCGTGACACGGGGCTGGCTGGAAGACATGAAAGATCGTTTTGAAGACATCAAGGACATCTTCGAGCCTTCAGTCAATGGACCAATCAGCGCTCAAGCTGAGCCTGCTCAGAATAGCGGCAAGCTGAGGAACGGGGTGATTGTCGATTCTTTGGTACGTGTCTATGAAAATCATCAGATGCGCTTTGCCCGCGTTAAGAGAGTGGCTAAAATTCCAGTTCCGGCTAGGGCAAATGTGATGCTGCAATACCTTGATGGCGACCGCGAGGAAGATAAGGTTTTCGGCAGTATTGTACAGCCGATTACGCAAGGCTGGGTGGAGAATCTCAAGAGCCGCTTAGCCGAGCTAGAGTCACAATTTCAGGCCCATAAAGCCACGCAGGCCAAAGCCGCGCATAACTGAATGATGCTGATGAGGCGCACTCAGGCCGAGTGCGGCATGACTTGACGTGTTGGGTTCAAGCAGATGGCAGAACAATCAAGCGGAGAACAAGCCCGCCAATATGGTCGGATGCTCAACCAGCTCAAAGAGCAATACACCGATGAGATGGGCGCAGGTGGCGATACTGACTTAGCAGAAGCGGCAGCCAAAATCCGGGCTGGAGAACAGATTTATGGCAACGAGCCGTCTGACGGTCAGAAAAAGCTCCTTTTCGCAGCCGATAAGCAGCGTGAGCAGGGGCAAGTTGAGGTGACTGCAGAAGCCGAGAGTTCGAGCCAACCCTCACCGGATGAGCCAGCCACGGTAACGACATCAGCCGATGAACCTAGCTCTCCGGCTGATCCCGTAGCGCAATCAGTAGCGCAATCGACCGAGCGCTTCATGGATGCGGCCAAAGCAGCAGGCAAAACTCAGACGGTAGGTAGCACGGATGTCATCGAAGGCAACACCTACTCAGCGACTCAAGCGGGTGATGTACGGGTGCTCCAGAACCAGGAGACAGGCGGCTCTTTGGTTGCTCAGGCAGGTGATGTACTCAAGGCTGAGGGAATAACGTCTGCAGACCAAGAGCGGATGAATCAGTCTGCCGAAAAGATGGAGGAGATCGCTGTTCAGCAGCAGGAAAACCAGCGCCAACAATTGCAACAAAAGCAGGATGAGTCAGGGCTAGAGCTATGAAATTACTTATTCTAGAATCGCCTTCTAAACGCAAAACGATTCAGGGTTTTCTGGGCCGCGATTGGCGGGTAGAGGCGAGCTTCGGTCACATCACGGAGCTGGCGAACGATGGCGAAGATAATCTAGGCTTTGCCATCACCAGCAGAGGCGTAGAGCCGCGCTATGTGCCCAGAGGTAAGCGAGGCAAACAGGTACTCTCTAAGCTGCGCAAGCTGGCAAAACAGTCAGAGCAGGTGTGCATTGCCACTGACCCCGACCGAGAAGGTGAATCAATCGGTTGGCATCTGGCTCAGCAGCTCCACTTACCAAAGAGCAAGCTGCGCCGGGTACGCTACTCGGAGATATCGGAGAAAGCCGTCACCCAGGCGATCGCCAACGCTGCCCAGTCACTAGACCAGGATTTAGCCGATGCGGCTAGAGCTAGGCAGGTCTTAGATAAGCTAGTGGGCTACAAGGTATCACCGCTGCTGTGGAACTCCAGCGGGGGTAAGAGTGCGGGCCGGGTACAGTCAGCGGCGCTGGCAATAGTTTGCCGTCGTGAGAAAGAGCGCCAGGACTTTACGCCAGAGCCGTACTGGTCGGTTTGGGTGCGCTACGGGGAAGGCTTCAAAGCTTACTTCCTGGGCACTGAGCAAGCTGAGGAGGGTGATGCAGCCGAAGCTGATGACGATGCCACAACTGCTGATGAGCTGCCTGCTGTCGAGGGGCGGCGAATCTGGAAAGAAGCGGATGCTAAGCGTCTGGTGGAGATCGCCCAAAAGTCAGCTCATCAGGTGATGTCGGTAGAGCAGCGTACCACTCATCGCAAGCCGCCAGCTCCCTTTACGACTTCGACCTTGCAGCAGGCGGCAGGTAGCAAGCTAGGTTTTTCAACAGGTCAGGTGATGAAGGTGGCCCAACAGCTCTTTGAAGGCTTAGATCTGCCGCAGGGCCGTAAGTCTTTGATTACCTATCACCGCACTGATGCCCCAGTGCTCTCAGATGAGTTCAAGGCCACGGCTAAAGCCTGGCTGGAGGTGAACGACTCAGAAAACGTACCGGAGCAGACAGCTTCCTACCGGGCTAAGAAAGGGGCACAGGAAGCCCACGAAGCGATTAGGCCGACCTACCTGGATATTCATCCTGATAGCGTTCGCCAAACCCTATCGGAAAAGCAGTATCAGCTCTATAGCCTGATCTGGCACCGGGCGATCGCCGCGTGCTGCCGTCATGCGCGGATTGCCAAAACTCGCATTGTGAGTGAGTCGGGTGGTGTGTACTGGGAGGCTAAGGGCCAGATAGTTGAATTTGAGGGCTATGCCCGCTACTGGAACAACCTCAAGGGTGATGAGGCATTACCAGAGATTAGAAAAGGTCAGGCGCTAGAGCTGGCCCAGAGCAAGTCAGAGCGGCGTAAAACCTCACCGCCGCCGCGCTACAGTGAGGCCCAGCTCGTGCAGACCTTGGAAAAGCTGGGAGTGGGACGCCCTTCTACGTTTGCGGCCACGGTGCAGACGCTCAAGAGCCGTAAGTACGTGCATATTTCTAAGCGAAAACTTGCCCCTAGCAAGCTGGGAATGGAAACCTACCGGGTGCTAGCGGCCACCGTCCCTGACTTACTTAAAAGTGACTTCACTGCCGAAATGGAAGCGGCCCTAGATGCGATCGCCCAGGGAGAGAAAGACTGGCAGCGGTACTTGTGCCGGTGGAATAGCGAGTATTTTCAGCCCGCGCTGAAGCGGGCCAAGGGCTACGTGCAGAAAAACTACGATCCCTCTGGTAGCGACCTGCCAGAAGACAAGCTGACTAAGCATCAGTGCCCAGTTTGCGGTGCTGCACTGGAGCAGCATTTTTACCAGAAAGACGACACGACTAAAGCCATGCTGCGCTGTTCGGCCGACAAAGCTGACTGTGACAAGGTGGCTTACTTCTGGACGAGCCGAGAGCAGTGGTGGAGTCCAGAGTACGGGGAGTTATCGGCTTGAGCTTATGAGAAGGATTGATATCAGACTTACCGTTCAAGGTCAGCCCAGCTCTATTAGAGAGCGCTTGATTGAGTACATCAGTGAACATCCTGTGGATGTTCAAGCTCTAGTTATGGAAACACTCGAAGCCAGGTTTCTGCCGTTTGTCATGAAGCCTGATAGTAACGAGTCAAAAGCGATCGCTCTCCAGTGCGTTCACAAGCTAGAAGGCTATGCCAATGCTATCCGTGAGCATCACGGGCTGGCGTCGCCGCGAAAGCCTTTAGGCAGAGAGGTAAAGCGCTGATGGAGAAAACAGCAACCGCGAGTTTGGAGCAGCTATTGAACTCACATGTAGAGTTGTTTGATCTGCGTCAAAAAGCTTTTGGCAATGATCTACGCTCGTTCTGCCCTAACTTCGCGCAAAGGGAAGATTGGCGACAAATCATTCCGGCTGAGCTGCACGATGAAGCCGTCAGTACGCTTGCTAGCAGCCTGCACGTCCTGAAAGAGCTGCGTGAGTATCTGTTGGCTTCTGTGCTGACTGAGCAGCCAGAGATTCAGGAAGGGCTAGCTTACTTCAAAGGCATGATGGGGGGCGAGATTCGTTTTTCAGGAGAGCCGCCTAGCTCAGTTTCAGCATTAGTCAGAGAAGGGCTAGCAGAGTTTTACCCAGATTATTCAGCCCATGAGCTTACCAGTATGGGCTTTAAGGCTTTGTCACTTATTTCATAGGAGGTATTTCCATGTCAGTTACGACACTCAACACCGCTATCATCACGGGCAACCTTGCCGCCGATCCAGAGATTAAAGAAATCGAGCTGAGCGGCGGGACATCGCGTGTCGCGGAAGCCACTATCTATGTGCGCTACCGCCGCGACCGGGATAAGTCGTTTCGCGTAGATCTCTCGATATGGGAAGACAGCTCTGGCTGGCGGGTGCTGGATTATCTGAAAAAGGGCAGCTTGATCTGTGTCTACGGCGCGATAGAGCCGTCGCCTTATATCACTAGCACCCACAATGAGCCGCGAGCAGGCTTGCAAATGACACCTGACCGCATCGAGCTGATATCGGTCAAAGGGGATGAACAGAACAATGAGGCTGAGGCGGCATAGTGCATCCCTTTATTCAACAGCTATTACAGGTGCAGCCGGAAATTCTGTCTATCTACTGGAATGGGCAGCAGATTCTACGGATTGAAGACGGTGAAGTAGTGCTAGAGCGCTCAGTTCGTCTTAGAGCAGGACTCTTGACCGTTCATTTTGATGATGAACCTGCTCCTGTATACTTCCTGGCAACTTCGTAGCTGAGCGATGGCTTTAAGCGAGCAACAACAAAGTCAGCTTGCAGAGGCGTTCCAGGAACGCTTACTGTCAGGCGATCGCTTTGAGACGATCAACCAAGCGCGTCAGGTGGCCTCTGAGGTTTTAGGAGAGCGTGTCAGTGGTGGCAATGCGCTCGCCAAAGCGACCGAGGAAGCCATCGAGCAGGGGTTGGTCAGAGCGGGCCGTCAAATCGTTCAGCAAGGGCGATCGCCTGGTGAGACGTTTGAGCAACTGGTAGACCTCTACCAGCGACAGCCGCGCCTGGGTACCCGTTCATCGACCTCGATTCTACGTCAGCAGTACAGCACGCCGATGCCGATTGCCTATCTGGGTTCACAGTTGGCCGGTGTGACTCAGGAAACCAGCGTCTACGAGCCGACAGCCGGACATGGGGCGCTGTTACTAGAAACCAATCCAGAGAAGGCAACGGTGAATGAGCTGGATGATAACCGAGCGGCTGACCTGCGGCGACAGGGCTACCGCGTTACTCAGAACGATGCGACCAGCTACCGCCCAGAGCCGCGCAGTCAGGATGTGGTGATTGCGAATCCGCCGTTTGGTCGCAGGCGCAAAGAGGGTAGAGCTGAGCGCTTCACCATCGGCGCAGAGGCGACCCCTATCAACAGCTCACAGCTAGATCATGTTATTGCCTGGCGATCGCTCGAAGCGATGAAAGACGATGGCAGCGCGGTGCTAATTATTGGCGGAGAGAAGGGTTCAGAAGCCCATCGCTCGGATCAGTACAACACGCAAATGACGCGGGGCTTCTACA
>JAAHIC010000001.1 GCA_010671965.1 Leptolyngbya sp. SIO4C5 | reverse complement strand
CGTTCAGGTTGAACGCCATCGTGCTGATGCCCAATGCCGTGAACCAGATTCCAATCACAGGCCATGCACCCAAGAAGAAGTGCAGCGCGCGGCTGTTGTTGAAGCTGGCATATTGGAAGATCAAACGACCGAAGTAGCCATGAGCCGCCACGATGTTGTAGGTCTCTTCTTCCTGGCCAAACTTGTATCCGTAGTTCTGAGACTCGGTCTCGGTGGTCTCACGCACCAGAGAGGAGGTCACCAAAGAACCGTGCATCGCGCTGAAGAGCGCTCCGCCAAACACACCGGCTACTCCCAGCATGTGGAAGGGGTGCATCAGAATGTTGTGCTCTGCCTGGAAGACGAACATGAAGTTGAACGTACCAGAGATACCCAGAGGCATACCGTCAGAGAATGAACCCTGGCCCAAAGGATAAATCAGGAAGACTGCAGTTGCTGCAGACAGCGGAGCGCTGTAAGCAACGCAGATCCAAGGACGCATACCCAAGCGGTAGCTCAGTTCCCACTGGCGCCCCATATAGGCGAAAACGCCTGTGAGGAAGTGGAAGATAATGAACTGATAAGGGCCGCCGTTGTAGAGCCACTCATCTAAAGAAGCGGCTTCCCAAATCGGGTAGAAGTGCAGACCGATGGCGTTGCTGCTAGGAACAACCGCACCGGAGATGATATTGTTGCCGTAGATTAGAGATCCGGCTACTGGCTCACGGATGCCATCGATGTCAACCGGCGGAGCCGCGATGAAGGCGATGACGAAGCAGGTGGTGGCAGCTAGCAGTGTGGGAATCATCAGAACGCCGAACCAGCCAATGTAAAGGCGGTTGTCGGTGCTGGTGATCCACTGGCAGAACTGCTCCCATGCTCCGACGTTTTCACGTCTTTGCAGTGTAGAAGTCATAGTGATGATTGCCAATTATGGATAACAACGAAAATGTGAGTCAAGGTTAAGCTACAGTGATCTCACATGACAATAGATTAAGGATTCTCATTGAGTTTCTGACCATCTCGGCAAAGAAACTTCTTTTTTTGAAATGTTTCTCAGCATTTTTAGCCGGGGGGCCACTGTAGCGATCGCCCGCCTAAAAGATGCATATGAAGATGCGGAACTGTCTGTCCTCCATCATTTCCGGTGTTGATAACAACCCGGTAGCCGCTGTCAGAAAGCCCTAGCTGGGCCGCCATTTGCTTTACAGTCAGCAACATGTGGCCGAGTAGCTCCTTATCTGCTGCCTCAGCCTGAGTTAGATCGGGAATGGGCTTTTTAGGAATCACCAAGATGTGAGTGGGGGCCTGAGGATTGATGTCGGCGAAAGCAAGGCAAAGATCGTCTTCGTGCAGAATATTGGCAGGAATCTCTTTGCGAATAATCTTGCTGAAAATAGTGTCTGCGCTCATGAGCTGGCTTTTGAGCCTCCGAGAAGAACGCCTGCTATTTTATATTCTGCCTGTAGACATAGCAGGTTTTCTCCCTTATTCGCCTCGTTCAGGTTGAACGCCATCGTGCTGATGCCCAATGCCGTGAACCAGATTCCAATCACAGGCCATGCACCCAAGAAGAAGTGCAGCGCGCGGCTGTTGTTGAAGCTGGCATATTGGAAGATCAAACGGCCGAAGTAGCCATGAGCCGCCACGATGTTGTAGGTCTCTTCTTCTTGGCCAAACTTGTATCCGTAGTTCTGAGACTCGGTCTCGGTGGTCTCACGCACCAGAGAGGAGGTCACCAAAGAACCGTGCATCGCACTGAAGAGCGCTCCGCCAAACACACCGGCTACTCCTAGCATGTGGAAGGGGTGCATCAGAATGTTGTGCTCTGCCTGGAAGACGAACATGAAGTTGAACGTACCAGAGATACCCAGAGGCATACCGTCAGAGAATGAACCTTGGCCCAAAGGATAAATCAGGAAGACTGCTGATGCTGCTGCTACAGGTGCAGAGTAAGCAACGCAGATCCAAGGACGCATACCCAAGCGGTAGCTCAGTTCCCACTCGCGGCCCATGTAGCAGAAGACGCCAATGAGGAAGTGGAAGATGACGAACTGGTAAGGACCGCCGTTGTAGAGCCACTCATCTAAAGAAGCGGCTTCCCAAATGGGGTAGAAGTGCAGACCGATGGCGTTGCTGCTAGGAACAACTGCACCGGAGATGATGTTGTTGCCGTACATCAGTGATCCGGCTACCGGCTCACGGATGCCATCAATGTCAACCGGCGGAGCCGCGATGAAGGCGATGACGAAGCAGGTGGTGGCAGCGAGTAGAGTCGGAATCATCAGGACGCCGAACCAGCCAATGTAAAGGCGGTTCTCGGTGCTGGTGATCCACTGACAAAACTGCTCCCACAGGTTAGCGCTTTGGCGCTGCTGTAGTGTTGTTGTCATAATGAATTATTGCGTTTGCGTTGAAACAAATATGTATGTCGGAACAAGCAACTAAAGATTTGTTACTTGTCCACTAATGTAACTGTAGCAAAAATATGTCTTTTTGTAAAGTGTTTTTAACAAAATTCTCTATTGTGCCTGACTAAAGATGCTGAAAATATCAAAAAGCAGTCTTCACTCAAGCAAGCTAGATTCCCAAAATGGCTTAATGATAAGCCTCTGCTGTAGCCAGTTATGAACCCATCCTCTTGGCTTTCTCATGTTCTGAGTCAGATCAAGCCATTTAGGATAGGGAGTTGCATACAGACTGACGCCTCCCGCAGTAGCAGTAGCCGGACAAGCGTTATTGTTTTCAGCCGACCAGCCCAATTGCTCAAGAATGGTTAATGCCTGAGTCCATTGCTCGAAAAGTTGTTGTCCCTGCTCAAGATCACTCTCTGCTGCCTGAATAGCATCTGCAGACAAAGCCGCTTTTAACAGGGCACCCACTTCATATTCATATGGATTAGAATCGCTGGCCCGCAGACGCAAGCCCAGCATCAAATACAAAACCAAGCGCAGTATTAGCTCATTGCGATAGGCATCAAGTCTCAATAGTGTTAAAGCTACCTGCCCGAATTGCTGAAGAGATTGCCAGGCAGATGCGTCGGATTTCTCTGTAAAATCGGAAATCCACAGTCCTGGTCTAATCACAAATCGAATCTCCTTCGAAGATTCAATTCGCCCCGTTGTCCAATCAAATTCGCCAACAGGACTGATTAGAGCTTCCCAAAGCTTACTCACCGGCGTCTGAACAGCCTGCTTAGAACTAGATGGACTATTGAGCCAAACTACCTTTATTAGTAGACAAGAGAGCGCATAAACTAAGCTGGCAATACGGCTACGACAGACTGCGCCTGATTTAGGAGTTCGGCAGTCCCAGTCTAAGGCTTTAGCAATCTCGCTGGCAGTGAGCGTGAAAGTACTTTGCCACGGAGAAGGCTGCTGGGCTGCGTGAGCGGCCAAAATCAGCTGAACCTTTGCCGCATGTAACCCAAATTTGTTGATGATTTGCTCAGTAGCTTCCCAGGGCAAAGTTTTAATTTCACCAGCGCTGGTGATGTAGTGCTCTAAATAGTTGTTGCGATTGTGCTTGGCGTGATAGCGGAGATAGGCAATTCCGCGAGTATCAGACTGCCACAAGTCTGACTGAAATTTGTCTGAAAAAGAAATTTCGCCTGCATCAGTTTCACGGCACAAAATCGGGAAGTCGCTGGCAATTTCTGTAATAGGACCTGTCTGATTTAGTTCTGTCTCTGCAGCCGCTGTCGGAGATGAAACGATATAGGATTTGATTTTGAACTGTCGTTTTAGCGCTGCAACTGACTGGCTTTCAAGATCTAAATCTTGAATGATTTTGAGCGCTAGGGTGTGAGCATAATGCTCTTCAAGATTGTGAATTCGCTGTTCTAGGTTGAATGTATTTGGGCTAAACAAATATTGTTTTAGAATTTGGTTAAATTCTTCCCAGTCTAGAGAATCTAGGAATTCCGCTCCTAAATCTCGCTGTACTTCTTGGGTTGCCCGAAGAACTAGATTAGCCCAAATTTCTTGAGCGATTGTTTGCCAAAGACAATCTTGATCAAACTGTTCTTGAACCAGATTTTTTATATCTGTCAAGATTGTGTCGCTAGTAATCTCCTGGTCAAGCTTTTCTCCGTATATTTCGAGTAGCTGTTGATAAAGCTCGACAGCAGTCAGTTCCGACAGACTAGAATGCTGTCTTAGGTATACAGTAATTCCCTGAGCATGTTGCTCAGCAAAAGTTTCTTGTGCAGTACCCTCAGTAGCAGGTAAGGACTGCGATCGCATATATAGAGAATGTGCGCTGTCGCTAATCAACCCTATCTCCTGGTTAGCCTGCCGGTGTTTGTTGCGTTTTGCACAGCAGCGAAAACTGTTCACTGCATCATGAAATCGCTCAAGTGACTCTTGTTCAGCGTAGCTTAGCAGGACCGACCCGATTTGTAACTTGTAATAAAGAAAGCGACAAGCTATCGAGTTTGTTCACCTAGCATATCTTGGATTGCGGCAGCTACAGCTCGAAACTTATATGGGTTGCCTTCTTCCTGACATCGTTCTTGTGCTTTGCGACTGTAGAGCCTTTCCAGCGTTAGCTGCCAGTGGTTGCTTTCTGTCGCATCAACATCGGCTATTTTGAGCTGAATTTCTTCTAGGCTTGGCTGAATTCGCTGTTGGGCCAGCAATGCGCGTGTTTTCACAGCTAGATTAGCATCGGCTTGAGCAATCTGCCCTAGCTGATTTTGAATCTTGATTAGCCAGTTAGGATGCCTGACAAAGACAGCGGCAGCAAACTCCTGTAGCCCAACAACGGCAGCATAGCGGACAACCCATTCAGGATCTTTTTCTACAGCCTGAAAAAGCACGCCCAAAGCCTGCTCTTGGCCAGATATCAGCTTTTCGGGTACCAGCATCTGCCAGCGCAAAATTCCTAGACCTCTCGCCGCGGCTCGGCGTACGCTCATAGAGAAATCATCAATTGCAGCAGTGAGTAAAGTTTCCAATCCTTGCGGATCACCAATACCGGCCAACGCGCGAATGGCCCAAGCTCTGGCACTGTAGTTAGTATTTTCCTGAATTTGCTCTAGCAAAAAGGGAACAGCAACAGAGTCTAGTTTCACGAGTCCTTCTACTGCCGCAACCGAGGCCCCTGGGTTGTTATAGCCCAAAACAGTAATCAAAGTTGGAATGACTGCCTCTGTTCCTGATTGAGACAGTGCCCGCACGGCCTTAATTAACTGGTCAGGAGAGGCTGCTTCGTCAACTGCACGAATCAGCTTGAGAACCTGAGTGTTTGCCATTCCCTATTGTCCTGAGACTGCTGCTTAGGGCAAAAAAATCCCCATAAGTAGCAATTTAATAACTTACATGACTTGTAAGTAAGCAAACGTTACAAAAAACAGTACTTTTAAGTAGAGAATAATAGGCTGGGCTGCAGCTACAGCAGAGTATCCATCAGCTGCATTACCTGAATTGACTCATGGGAGAGCTGATTTGTATCAGACTGCTGCAGCTCTTTTTCAAGCAAACCCTTTAAAGCAATGAGTTTGAGGCTATTTTCAGCAAGTGTCTCCGCGATCGCCTTAGCGGCGGGTAGATATCCTATTGCGGCTAAATCGGCTAGAGCAGCGCGTCGTAGCTGCAGCTTTTGATGAGATAGGGCCTGAATTAAGCGATCGCCATACTGCTGAGCCTCTTGAGTATCAGAAGCTATCTGGTATAAGGATCGAGCAGCAGCATATTGGACACGCTCAACCGGATGGTCTAAAAAGGACGCAATCAATGCCTTAGCCTCAACTGCACCCAAAGTACCCAACGCTTCTATGAGTGCATCGTAAGGCTGAATCATAATAGGCTGCTCTGGCGAAGGCTGGGTACCAGGCACTTCGTTTTTGAGTAACTGTATCAGCCTAGGAACACTCTTTTGATTCCCCAGCATCTCTAGAGCCTGAGCTGCAGCTTCTCTGACGTAGAAATCCGAGCAGCCTAGGCTATCTACTAAGGCCGAAACAGCTTTTTGATCGCCCAATTTACCCAGAGCCCGGGCAGCGTTGCGGCGCAGCGGATATCCCCCTGCAACTGTGCGATCGTCTTCATCTGCCAAGGCATCAATTAAAGCTGCGACAGCATGATCGTCATTGATGCGAAAACGACCGAGCCACCAGGCGGCATAGACTCGCAAGCTTAAATCGCTACCTTTGAGATAAGCGATCGCCTGCTCAACTGTTAAAGCATCACCAGCAGCAGCTTTTGCTGAAGATGATGCCCGAGAATTTTCAGAACCTGAGTCTGATGCCATAGGATAAAGCGACAGTTAGCCTTCTTCGCTATTTCCTGCAGTTGGGTCAAAATTTACCGGCTCAATACTGACAATTGTGCCACCCATTTGAGTAATGCGCTGCATCTCCTGGTTCATCCGCTCATAGGGAACCGTGATAAAAGTGCTAGCACTAGAGCGAATAGGATATTCCGTTTTATCGGTTTGCTCATTTTGACTCAAACCTGTTACTTCATATCGAAACAGGCGAGAGCTTGACTGAGATCCGCTTCTTCTACCACCCAAAAATTGACCCAACATGCGACTCTTTTTTCTCCAAATAGCTAAGTAGAGAACCTAAAAGGGGAAATTAGATGTTGCTAACTTTCCCCTTTGGTTAAATCAATAGGGAAAAAGCTAAATAGGCGTGATGCTAGCAATCTTGCCGCCCATACGCTGAACTCTCTGCATTTGATTTGAAAGTTCTTCGTAAGGAACTACAAACGACTGGTTGCTGCGACGAACGCGAGGATAACGAGGACCAGAAACACCCGCGACTTCAACCCGGTAAAGCCGTCCGCCTTGGCCTAAAGAGCTGACGCCGCCAAAAGCGCTTTTAGGCGTAACCCCCTGCTTAGAAGGACGATAGCCCCAGCCACCGCCACCTTGAGCAGGCGCTACCACTGATGAGGCTTGGTTGCGGCCGAGTTCTCTAGCTAGGCGAGGCGTTCCGCCTTCAGGCTGGGCGCGATCGCTATTGGCATAGCCCCGATAGAGGCGAAACATGCGTGTAAACCCAACTGTCTGCTGGCCTGCACCACCGTTGGTGGTTTCAAAGTCCCGGTAGTACGGCACAATGTTGTCACCAAAGGCGCTCTGATATTCCGCAGAATCGATATAAGAGTCGATATCAGCTTCGTATCCCTCGTTTTCGTAGAGATCTAAGTGGTAGACAATTTCTGCTTCATCATAGGGAGCGCGACCCAGCAGATGCTTATAGTTCAGCTCGATAGTACGAGTCTGAAAGCAGTTGTAGAAAAACTTTGACTTGTATAGCTCTGACTTAGCTACCTGGCGTACGAAGTCTTGAACCGTCAGACCTCCGTCACGCAGTAAAGATTCAGCGCTTCCTAAACGCTGAGACTGCATTAGATAATCATTGCCCAAGAGCTGCCGGTAAACAGCGCGAATGACCATCTCGACATCATCACGAGACGCATTAGGACGCAGCTCAACCGGACTAATGTCTCTATAGGCGGTTGTTCCCAACCGAGAGGATTCTGTTGTGATAGCCACTTAAATCTCCTTCGTAATGAATTAAAAATCGAATTCCTGACGATTCTAAAATCTGAAAAGCATCCTCAATGGGCTTAAGCAGAGGTCACGCTGATAATTTTGCTGCCTCTTTTATTTAGCTCCTGCAGCTTCTTGGAAAGCTGGCTGTAAGGAACTACAAAGTCTCGCGTTCCCTGCCGGACTACTGTTGAGCCTGATGTTGGCGATTGGGCAACTTTGACCCGATAGGTATTGCTGCGATCGCTTCTATTACCACCTGTCAGCGCAGCGGATGACTGAGGTAGGGGAGAAGCCGTGTTTCTAGCTACTTCCCAGATCAACCGTCCTTGCTTTTGATTCTGAGCGCGATCGCTGTTAGCGTAGCCCCGATAAAGCTGGAACAAGCGGCTAAATCCAACCGTTCTCTGACCAATTCCTTGAGTGACAAAGTCGCGGTAGTACGGAACTATGCGATCGCCAAAGCTCTTTTGATATTCTGCAGAATCAATATAAGAATTGATTTCAGCCTCGTATCCCTGAGAGCTATAAAGATCAACATGCTCTGCAATCTCCGCCTCATCGTAAGGAGCACGGCCAAGCAGATGCTTAAAATTCAATTCAATAAAGCGAATCTGAAAATTAGGATAAAAAAACTTTTCTCGATATAGTTCTGACTGCGCGATCGCTCGTACAAAATCTCGAACAGTGATATTACCCTGCTTTAACAGAGATTCAGCGCTGCTCAGTCGCTCACTCTGCATCAAATGCTCATTACCTAACACCTGACGATAAGCAGCCCAAATGACCGCTTGCACATCGCCCGCTCCCCAGTTAGGTCGCAGTTCAACCATCTCAGCCTCGTTGAATGGTTGAATACCTAACTTTCCTGCTTCTTTTAAGCTGGCCATAATTATGTTCTCCGCTTGATAAGCAACTTTTGACAGTTTTCTTTCAAACCGGCACCTACAAAACAGCCCGAAAAAACAGGTCTCTTTACTACTTGATGTAGAAGAACAGCTGCTTTTCCGGGCCAAATTAATGCTCTAGCTTAGAGCATTAATTGCGTAGTCGATGTAGGAATTAGCTTCAACAGCAGGGTCACCAGATAGACCGTGGTTAGCCTTGATGTGCTTGAGAGCTTCGATGTACCAGCTGGGGGATAGCTCAAAAGTGCTATTGATTTCAGCTAAGCCAGCAATCAGGTACTCGTCCATAGGACCAGTGCTACCAGTGATTAGGCAGTAGGTGATCATCCGCAGATAGTAGCCGATGTCCCGAACGCACTTGTCCTTACCGCGCTGGTCAGCTGCATACTGAGGTCCCTGCATCTGGGTCGTGTAGGGAAACTTCTGGTATACCGCTTGAGCAGCACCATCTGCCAATTGCTGAGCCTTATCTGCTAAGGACTTAGCTGCAGTGAGGCTGGCTTCCGCCTGGCGAATGCGGCCAAAAGCAACTTGGAACTCAGTGGGGCTGAGGAAACGGCCTTGGGAATCTGCTGCTGCAACAGCTTCAGTTAAAGGGGTTTTCATGATTTTAATCTCTCCTACTCTCTCAAATTGATTCGATCAGTTAGACTTCGCTCTCGCTAATAGTCAGTCAAACTAAAGATATTCAGACTTAGCCAACTGCTGATGCAGCGCGATCGAAATAGCCAGACAGCTCAGACATGAGAGAGCTGCAGTCACCTTGAGTGATGTTGTTGCGATCGTTAGCAATACCAATAGCGGCATCCTTCATCTTTTGAATGCCAGTTGCAGTGGAAGCACCAGGAACACCTAGGGCAACATAGGTCTCACGTAGACCATTCAGGCAACGATCATCAAGAACGCTAGCATCGCCAGTGAACATTGCATAGGTGACATAGCGCAGGATGATTTCCATGTCGCGGAGGCAAGCAGCCATCCGGCGGTTGGTGTAAGCATTTCCACCAGGAGAAATTAGCTGGGGTTGCTCCTCAAACAGAGAACGAGCAGCATCAGCAACGATGGAAGAAGCATTGCTGGTGATCCGGTTAACAGTGTCTAGGCGCTTATTGCCTTCTTTAACCATGTTCATCAGAGCGTCTACCTCAGAAGAGGAAACGTATGCGCCTCTGGTATCAGCTTGAGCAACAACCTTTGCGTATGCGTCGAGCATAGGTAACTAGCCTCCTAGTTGGTTTCGATTGGGTAGGGTTATTGAAAAATGAAAAGCTTAATTAAGTTAATGCCAAATTTACTCAGCTTAGATGAGAGCAAATTGAACAATTTTCAGGTCAAAAACCTGTTGTTTATTTCTTAAAGCCCTTCAGGAACCATTTATACAACGCCATGAAGGTGCTAATTGTTAAAAATTATTAGAAAGCGGTCTTTTTTTACAAAAAGTTACGAAAGCTAATAACAGCCCGCAAAAGACACTCAAAACGAATCGAAAAATTAAGAAAAAATTAAATTATTTGATGGCAACAATTTTGCTTGAAAGCACGAAAAAGCGCCTTTGCAAATTAAGCAAATGAGTAGCTAGATCAGCCCTGAGAACTCATAGGCAGCTAGCATCACCCTCTGCACATTTGCAAAAGCGCTAAAAACATCTAAAGCCGTTGTTAGGAAAGTTTCCGGTAAGGAACAGCCTTTTGATAATCGACATTCATCGCAGAGAGCTGCTGGGGAGTATTGCTCCTGGGCCGAATACTTTGAGCCATTGACAGGAACTGGGACGGATCTCCCTCCCGAGCTTGCTTCTCTTGAGGGCGGAAGCGCCGCACCTGAGTCTGCCAGATAGGCTGAGGAAAGCCCAGTTTGGCCCGAAAATAGGCATCGTATCGAGGCGACTTAATATTGATTGGGCGTTCTCCTTCCTCACGAGAAGGTAGAACTCGACGACGCTGATAGGGTACCGTATTGTACCCAAAGTTATTGATGTACTCTTCGCTGTTGAGTAAAGCGTCTGCAAAGCCTTGAAGACCCTTAGTCGCAATCACGATAGACCAGGCAATTTTCTCCTGCTCGTTGTAAGGGTCTCGTCCCAGAACGCGCTGAATGCACTGTTCAACGAAACGATAATTACTATTTTTCTCGTAAAAACTATCTCGGAAAGTCTTAGACAGCATGAGCCCGCGAATAAAGTCTCGGACGGTAATCTGACCCGTGCGTAATTGAGACTCTAAAGCAACTTCGCGATCCCATTTGAAAGCATAGAAGAACATCTGACGATAAGCCGCTTCAATCAGATTGTCCATCTCTGTTCCGGAGAGGATATTGTCAGTTGAGTAAACTTTAGGTTGATCATCTCCAGGAACTACATATCCCTCAACGCGCTGATTTTGACTAGCTGGGGAGTACTCTAATAGAGGAATAGCCACGCCTACGCAAGCTCCTTGATCCGTATGAAACCGTATAAATTCATCCCAATCATAGGGGAATGCACGTCTCTGGCTGCGTCAGCTCTGATAAAACGTTACAGATCTTGTGGATAAGTGTAGCTTTTTTCTAATTTCGATTTTCGCTTTTACCAGCACTTATGCTGTAGTCTAAAAGCCAAAATTGCCTGACAGAAAGAGTTTCAGAGACAGTCAAGGCTAATTCCCTTCAACAAAGGATTAATCTCGCCGCGCACAAAACGAAACATTTGTTTACTTTTTGGATAAACAAATGTAACTAACCAGGCGAAAGTAACCTACCAGCTCTTTACTCAAGCAGTCCGCTTTTCTAAATATTGACCGATCATTTGTTCTTCTCCAGCCCGCGAGATGATTGTCTGCCGCGTTCTATAACCAGAACCAATTAGCTTAATTTCTTCTTCAAAGGCTGATCCACCATACTCAGTCTTCAGGCACATGGTTTTGGGAGTTCGCATATAGAACTGGGCGCAAACGGGCTTAGAAGTAGCAAAGCCGCGATCGCGATACAGCGTAGTGCCAGAAACGCCAAAGATGGTAGACCCCGTCAGCGTTTTGGCACTAGGTCCCTTGTAGTTGCTCTCCCATGACGTGAAAGCTCCACAGACTAATTTTGAAGAGTTTTCTAGCTGATGCATCTGGGCCAGATTCAAAAGCTCAGAACTTTCCTGCTTTAGGAAACGAATTGTTAGATAGCTAACAACCTCTTGAATCTCGTCATTGTGCAACGTGTAGTAACGACGCTCAGAACGCCAGTTTCCTTCACAAAGCTGAAAAAACTCTTTAACGAGTAGCTCGGACGATTGCTCAACCGTATTAATAAACGCAGTCATCAAAAACTTCCTGGGTTCCTTTGGCTCTAAGTCAAACAAACGCAATATTTTTTTACATTTTGCCTATATTAAAGCAAAAGCAGGGTTCGTACCAACCACCTAAGGTCGACAATCTGGTCTTCATAACTTACTTGTCGGCCAAGCCAAGGAAAAGCTCCAGTCGCGGTGACTAGAACCTTTAGCGTTTGCTTAGGCAGTCCGATTTTGTAGTCTCAGGGTCTGGGTGACTTGCTTGATGAACGAGTCGCCTTGCTGTGACAAGTAGCTGTCAATGAAGCCGAAACGCTCCAACTGGTTCCGAGACAGTCGAGAGCTTTGAAGTATGTGTTCTGTCAATGCTTGTTTTTTGGAGGAATGCTTAAGGCATTCCTCTTGTTAACCTCCGAGCAAAGTTGCGGAAGGCGGTCAAGGGGGCTGGAGCGAAGCAGAAGCCCTTGCGAAGCCCTTGACCGCCTTCCGCAACTTTGCTGTTCCGCTTTGAGTTTTCCACAGAAAAGCTGCGCGTAACTAAAGGTGTTTTTAAAACTAAAGGTGTATTAAAGGATATGTGTACCAATTCAGCGTAAGAATGTGTACCAATTCAGCGTTGTTTTGCTCCTAATGTGTACCAATTCAGCGTTCGTATGTGTACCAATTCAGCGCCGTTTTTTGTGGAAAAAGTCGCAATGTGTACCAATTCAGCGCCGTTTTTTGTGGAAAAAGTCGCAATGTGTACCAATTCAGCGTTGAAAAGAAATAATTCTTAACAAGTTTTCCACAAACAGAAATCAGGAGGGTGAGTGTATGATCAGACCCACCGATTTGGGAACGCGGGGGTCAAGGGCTTTGGAATTCAGCGATTGCTTGGAGGAAAAGATTTTAAGTTCAGAACTTGGAATTCAAGATTCAGATTGGATTTTCTTGCGTACAAAGCCTAGAAATGCTCGACCTAGGTCTTTTGGTACTCCTTTGCTTCGGACGTAATTGTAAAATTGCTCTTCCATGTCAGCGATGTCCCAGTCAGTCTCTTGCATCAACTCAGTTGCTTTGCCTAATGTCTTGGCCGATAGCCGTAGAGATTCAGGGATTTCATCACCCTTATCCTCTGAGCTTGTGGAGGTGGGAAGAGTAGACTTCTCTAACTTTCGTGGAGCTGACGCTGTCTTTATGGCAGAAACCGCTAACTGGCCAGGTTTGACAGCGATTCCCCCTTTGAACGTTTCAACTTCAAGGCCTGGAAAAACGATCTTGACCTTGTTGAGAGCTTCCATCATTTTCCGGCTGAAATTTCGCAAATCGCTATATTCGGCTCCAAATTGGTTGTGCAGCGATCGCCATGAAACCTTTCGAGCTTTCTTTCGAGCATTGCTACGAAATGACTCATGGGTCAGCCAGGCATAAAGATCGAGTGCTAAAGCCAAACCTTTGAGACGTTGCAAAGCATTCATATCAACTGGGATGGGATGGGCAGTTACAGCCCTAAAGAAATCCTCGCTCAGCTCAACCCAGTTCTCCCAAAGCGTCGGCTGCTCAGCTAAATTGTGATGCCACCACATCATGCCCTTAGAGGCTATTTGCAGATCGTGCCAGCTTGCTTGCTCATCATCTCGGTATTCAAAGCTAATGCGTGCTCTAAAAAGCCGCTCCATTTGGTCGCGAAGTCGAGCTGCATCGCTGCGCTTGCCTCCTCGAGAAGAATCAAGCCCGAGCTTGCCCATGAACTCAGCTAATGAACCACCCACCTCTAAACGCCTGCTGCCGGTCTTGAGCGCTTCTGTCATGAGCCAGAAAATTAAAAGCCGAGGAATCGTTCCATACGGATAGCCGAAAGATTGATTTTTCCAGCTATCCCAACCCGGTTGAATTACTAGTGCATAGTTGCCGTTTACTCGGCTCCAAGCAGGAATATCACCAGGATTTCTATGAGGTAATGTTGCCTGCACCATTTCTCGACTAATAAAGGCCTTCTCAGGCTCATACTCAGTCTCACGAATTTGTACTGCGAAGTTTAAAAGCTTACTCTGTGACGGTGTGAGCATAAGCGAAAATTCTAGTCATCGTATTAGGTGACAATTGCACAGAAATCAGAACTTTGACAGACATCTTCTGCCGCTGCGTTTCTCCAGGTTGAATTACCTCATCCCAGCAGTAGTAGTAGCTGGTGGTAGGGTTCTTACGCTTCTTGTTGCCGATGCCCTCCTCTAGCCAGCCGCAAGATTGTCCTTTTGGACTAAGCCATCGCTGGCGCGATCGCTCAGCAGGCTGTTTTGGGGAGATAGCTGGATCTCTTCAGCCGCTCGCTGATTGAAAAGCTAGTGCTGCTCACCCACGCGAAAAACGACCTAACCCGGTTCAGCTATTTCCAACGCTCCCGTTCGCCTGTATAGCTGATAGCGATCGCCCACCTTGGCCTGAGAAAGTAGCAGACACGGATTTCCGATTTCGTAGGGGACCACATCTAGCAGTACCGCAAGTTGTAAACCCGAAGGGGCGTCATGATGCCACCTCCACAGGTTCACCAATCTCTCGCAGCAGATCTAGCAGCTCATAAAGCTGGTCGTCTATCAGCGACGACAGCTCACGTTTGACAAACCACTGATACAGGCGTTCTGACAACGTTGCCTCAGACCAGCCTAAGCGGCCAATTTCAGCGTCTACGGCCACTAACAAAGGGGAAAGGTCATTGAATAAGGTTTCAGACGCTTCCTGGAACAATCTAGGCTGATAGGCAATTACCTCTGATCCGGGCGGTGCTAGATCTGCTGGAACTGGATTCAACTTGGCTTTTAGCTCATCCCAGGACAAGCTTTTTAACTCATGCCAGCGATACGGCTGCCCGCCTGAGGCATACACCCACTGCACGTCATCAATTATCTGGCCGCCTAGCACTTCACAGCCCTGCCGCTTGGCCTCATCAAACCACTGGCTAAACCTTAGATTTTGCTTTGTCTCCGGCTCCCAGGCTTCCAAGATGGCCCGCTCCAAGAAGCGAGTCGGATAGCGTACTGTTTCAGACTTCTCCACCAAAGCAGTCACGGCTTGCTCTAAGCGATCGGGATGAGCCGCGATCGCCTGTTTCAGCTTGCGATCGTCAAAGTTGACGCCTATTTTTTTCGCTCGCCATAGAATTTTCTTGCGGTCATTAGAGGTATCAGGGACAGTCTCTCGCTTTGTTGTAAGGGGTCTTTGACAACTTTCTTTTTCTGTTAGCTTGACGGGCGATCGCTGACCAGCAATTTTTTCTTGATCAACCTCTTTGGACTTTTGGTTATTTTCCTCAAAACACACACTCGGTTGCGGTTTTAAAGTGTTTGGATCTGTTTGAAAAGTCTGAAGAGTATGAGGCGATCTAGACGCTAGAGCCTGCGGGGGTTTTGGCGATCGATTTTCGCAATTTTGAGAATCGAGTCTCAGTTCTGCGAAAGTTTTCTCATTTTTGAGACTGGTGTCGCATTTTTGAGACAACTTTCTCATTTTTGAGACTGGTGTCGCATTTTTGAGACTATTCTCTCGTCCGAGTAAATTACGAAACCTGATGTCACCCACCTGAAAATCGATCAGGTCATGCTCTTGCAGCTTGGCGATCGCTCGGTAGAACGTTGCTTTAGAAATCTCAACTTCGGCTAAAACTTCCTTTAGCGTAGGGAGTTGAACATAGCGATCGCCGAAGGGATCGAGGGTTGTGAGATAGCTCCACAGCTCCCACTCTGAGCGAGTTAGCTTGGCTTTGCGTAGCTTCCGGGCTACCTCTGGGGTGAACTGGTAGTATCGAGTTTTTTCGACAATAGGGCCATTTTGCGGAGTTGCTTCCGCCCGATTTTGAGTCATAATGAACATAGTCATAATAGCCACCGCAAATGGCGGCCTTCAATAATGAGTGGTTTCTACAGGAGCGGTGGATTTCCTTCTAGGTGTGTGCGGTTCTAATGTCGCACTGTTTGAAGGATTTTCAGATTCTCTCGGAGTGTTTGTCCGGGGGAATTTTTGTTTTTGAGTGGTTTCATACTGCAGAATCAACAGGTAGATGACTCTGAAACCCTACTATGACAGGACGTTCAAACATCTTTCGAGATTCTGCTGAAGCTTTTAGACTTTCCCGCTGTAAGCTTCGTGTATCCACTTAAACCTTGCTTAGTTTGGACTTGATCTGTACCTCCTTACTACTGTTTGCAAGAGGTGAGTGCTTATGAGGACGTTTCTGAACGTTCTTTCTGAGCAAAGTAAAGGTTCAAAGCGTCTTCGATAATGTCGCTGAGCTTGCACTCGCGGTAGACTGCCTCGATCTGAGCCTTCTTTTTAAGAGAGGGCCGCATCCGAATCATCTGATCGCGCCGTTTCTCTACAGGGGTTTCTGTAGTCATCTATCATCTCCGAGTCATCTTTTAGTTCAGACAATCATATGACAATAGAGTACGGGCGATCGCAAGTGTCTACAAAATTCTTTAAACGAGAGCGTAATTGCTCTGCGTTGGGATTGAATCATAACTTCGCTGGCTGCTCTCTTCGCACTTAGACGAGAAGCGGAGCGGAAGTGCTACGCTCCGTTCGCTGTGTTCTTGCGATGAGCGAGTTTCAAGCCGCCACTAATAACACTGGTCATCGTCCTAACACAGATGTAAGGCAACCGTTAGAAAACGTCTTGGTAGCCCTAAAAGACTACGCACAGACAGTGAAAGAGTTAACTGAGTGGATTGAGCAAAAGCAGTAACAGTTTCAGCAGTAAAGCGATCGCTTCCCTTATTGCCACCAAAAAAGCCCTAGCCAAAACGACTAGGGCCTTGATGCATCGATGATTGATACAAGGAGCCGTGCATCAAGCTTGGAAAAAGCCCCCGCGCATGAGTCGAGGGCTTTGGTGTTGAAGGTGTAGCGTGTAACTCGAACGCTAGCCGATAGAGCGCTTAGATAGCTTTGTTGTTCAGGTGGTCGCGGCGCAGCTGGTCAAACTTGGTTTCTTCTTTATTGTCCAAGTGCTCAGAGCGTAGCTGGTCGAACTTATCAGTGGACTTGCTCAGGTTCTCGCGGCGCAGGCGATCGAACTTGGAGAAGTCTTCTTTGTTGTTCAGATGGTCGCGGCGCAGCTGGTCAAACTTGGTTTCCTCTTTGTTGTCTAAGTGTTCAGAGCGCAGTTGGTCAAATTTGTCGGAGGATTTGTTATCGAGATGTTCTTGGCGAGCCTGGTCAATGCGATTGGCCGATTCGGCGGTGATTGCCTGGGCCGGAGAGATAGCTGCGGCAGAGAGGGCGAGAGAGAAGATAGCGAAGGTGATGCGTTTCATGATTTAGCTCCTTAGTTTGCGTTTTTGACTTCAATCATCTTGAGTCCTACTATGACGGCTCTCTCTGAGGCTTCTCTGACCGCAACCTGAGAATGGCTTAACGGGTTCCTGAGAAATCTGAGAGCAAGCTGACTAGCGGCTCATGTGTCTAAAGGTAGGAACCGACAGGGTAGATATCGAGAAGCTGAGAAAGAAAGACATCACATGCGCAAAATCCCTAGCTTGGTCAAGCTGGGAGCTAGAGTCTTAAGCGTGTTGTTTAGGTGGCGATCGCAGGTTTCGTTACGGCTACAAGTTTATTCGCCTAGGCAAAGCTGGATCTGAGGGTGCTGGGAAAGTTGCAAGGCTTTCGTAAATCCTGAACTACCTTTCACCATAAAATCGCAATAGCAACTTTCTTCAAATACGCTTCACTGCAAATAAGGAAAAACAGATTTGCAGAAATAAAGAAAAACAGAAATCATGATTATCTCAGTCCAGAATCAGAAAGGGGGTGTCGGTAAGACAACTCTAGCGGTTCACATCAGCCACGCCCTAGCGACTAAAGGGGCTTTGGTGTTGCTCGTCGATGCTGATCCGCAGGGCTCGGCGCGAGACTGGGCCGCCGCACGAGAAGATAAGCCGCCCTTCAGCGTTGTGGGCTTAGATCGTCCGACAATTCACCGTGACCTACCAGAAATGGCAAAGAACTATGACCACGTCGTGATTGATGGGCCGCCGCGTGTGAGCGAACTGGCCCGCTCTGCGATCGCCGCTGCCGATCTCGTTCTCATTCCCGTTCAGCCTTCGCCCTACGATGTCTGGGCCGCTCAAGAAGTGATCGACCTTTTTCGAGAAGCTTCTGTATTTAAGGAAAAACTTAAATCTGTATTTGCGATTAATCGTAAAATTGTGAATACAGCGATCGGGCGCGATGTGGTGGAAGCGCTGTCTGGGTTTGATATTCCGGTGCTGCGATCGCAAGTCTGTCAGCGAGTACCGTTTGCTGAGTCAGCAGCCACTGGGCAGACTGTTCTAGAAACCGATCCAAAAGGACAAGCTGCTAAAGAAATCATGGCGCTAGCTGATGAGCTATTGGAGCTGAACAATGGCACGTAAGAAAGTTACCTTTGGATCCCAACCTAAACCTCAAGCAAATCTCGATGATTGGGTAGAGACGCGCGAAGTCCGAACGGAACCAAAGACGCCCCCTACTGATAAGGCTGAACCAATGCCATCCAAGGCTGAAGAATCCAAGGAAAAGCTCAAGCGCCTAACGCTCGACATACCAGAGTCTCTACACCGGAAGATTAAGGGTAAAGCAGTGATGGAGGGGGTAACGATGATAGAGATGTTGCGGGAGCTGTTGGAAGAGAATTACGGGTAATCGTATTTCTTTACTTACGTATTTACAGAAATAAAGAAATACAGATATAGAAAAGCGAACGAGTGTCTAAATCTAGCGCTCAGTATCAGGGTTTGAGGAGCAATGGAACAGAAACATACGCTAAGGCTGAAACTATTGGTATATAAAGACTTAAAAGACACTGCTTTTCGCCTTCTCAGTCTCAATGAGACGTACTAATTGAACACTAGGCCAATTGGTACATAGAGCTAAAGGTGCTTAGCGTAGGTTTTGGGTCATCTACTACTCAAACCCCGCTATCGCCTTATCAAGTCGCGAAGAAACTCAGCAGCGCATCACTCGCTGCCCGCTGTTCAATATTCAGATAGCTCGTCAACGAGGCCAAGCTCGCATGGCCCGTAATCTCCATAATCTGTCGCAGCGGCACTCCCGCATCATACAGATGTGTTGCCAGCGATCGCCTAAAGGTATGCGTGCTCACTCCCTCCAAGTCAAGCGTGTCACAGGCTTTCCGCAACGCCTTATCCACGGCGCGAGTGCTGATATGCGGGCGCGGGCCTAATTCACCCACCTGCTCAAAGTGACGGTCGCCGGTGCTATGGCGCTGAATCCGATAGCGCTTGACCGTTGCCCTTGTCCATGTCGCCGCTGGAAAGAGATACCCGGTTGAGGGGAGAGGCGCTGAGGCGATCGCCATCTTTAACGGGGGCACTATCACAACTTCTTTTGTGCGCTCGGTCTTGTGCTGGCGGATCACCACCTTACCGGCGCTGACATCTTCAGCCTTGAGTGAGCAGATTTCGCTGATGCGGCTTCCCGTGTAGTAGGCCAATTGAGTGATCAAAGCGTGCGGAAAGTTAAGTTCGCTCCAGAGCTGCTGCAACTGCTCCTGACTTAAAACTTCAGCTTGCCCTTTGCGATTGACCTTCGGCATCTTGAACCCAAACTCCGATAGTTCTTATTCAGAAAGAATAAGAACCTGAGTTTAACCAGTTTTCAGGCGTTTCAGCGTTTTTCCGTAGATTCCGCTAAGAAAATTGCTGACTAATGAGAATCGCTCTCTTTAAAGAGAATTAAAAAGAATAGGAGCGATCGCTACAACATCACTCCCCATCAGTGTTGCACTGTTAACAGCGTTTACGAGTTTGGGCTACCAAAGTAGCGAGCTGCGATTTTGGGCTTTGACGGCAAAAAGCCCCTCCGCGATCGCGGAGGGGCTTCTCAAGCTTTAGAAACAATCAGTCAATCAAGCGGGATTAACCGATGATCTCAGGCGCCTCAGCAGAAGCTAGGTCTAGCGGGAAGTTGTGAGCATTGCGCTCGTGCATCACTTCCAGACCCAGGTTCGCAC